>CALMWA010000051.1 GCA_937873125.1 uncultured Actinomycetes bacterium
CTCCGCCAGATGCCCTAGAGCCCAGGTGACGGTTCACCCATCCCCAACGAGAGCGCCTTTACCCTTGCGCGAACTTCCCAGGATGCCGGCGATGTCGCGCGCCACGGATGGTTTCTCGGCGACGATGAGTCTCATGCAGCAAGTATACGCAAGGGAGGCGTACTGATTAGGCCGAATCTCCACCCGGCAGGAATCCGAATACTTACTCAGCAGAGCTTGCCTCAGCCCCTTCTTCGGGAATTCTTCCTCTCCGCCCAGGATGGCGGGGGCCAGTCTTCGGTCGCGAAGCCGGAGACGACGCCCCTCCAGTCCGTTGTCTCCAGCCTGTCCCGTCGCTCGACCAGACGCAGACGCTCGGTTGTGTACACGCGCGCAGCGTCCGCCGGACGTGTCATCCCGCTAAAGTCTCCGGGAGGTTGTGCTCGATGCCCTCCGCGGCTCCGTCGCCAGCGAAGAAGCTATCGCCGTCTATCGGGAAGACGACCCGCACCGCGCTACCGGGGAACCGGCTCCTCGCCAGTCCCTCAGCCCGGTTGATGCTCGCCGCCCGAACCAGCGCCATCATGGCGTCCTCTCCGCCACGAACCTCAACCGATATGCTGACCAACCCCGCTCCTTCTCTTAGGAAAACCGGAGTTTCAGAAGAGTCCGGGGAGGTGGACGTTGATGGGTGATGGGTGGGGAAAGGGAAAGGAGGATCCACCGAGCCCCGGACTCTGTAATTGTGGATCGCGGGTGACGGTAACACGATGGGTAGCGATACGAGTGCCACTCCGACGACCTTGACCAGCATTATGCCCGGTCAATATGAGAGCGCCGTGAGATGGAGATTAGAAAACTCTCATCTTTGTATACAACTTTAGATGTATGGTCGGCGTGCTACTTCCGGGGTGGCTCGAAGCGGTAGCCGGCACCGCGGACGGTGCTTATGTAGGAAGGTTCGCCGGGGGTGTCGATCTTGTTCCTGACGTAGCGCACGTAGACGTCGACTATATTCGAGCCGGGGTCGAAGTCGTAGTCCCAGATAGCGGAGAGGATCTGCTGCCGACTCAAGACCTGTCCCGAGTGGCGCATGAAGTACTCCAGCAGGGCGAACTCGCGGCTCGACAACTCTATCTGTTCCTTGCCGCGCCAGGCCCGCCGTTCCAGCAAGTCTATCCGCAACCCGCCGGACTCTATCAGGGCGGAGTGGACCTGGTTCGAGCGCCGCGTGAGCGCCCGGATGCGGGCGAGCAACTCTTCGAAGACGAAAGGCTTGGTTAGATAGTCGTCGGCTCCGCCATAGAGTGCGCTGACCTTGTGCTTCAGGTCGTCGCGCGCGGTGAGCATCAGCACCGGCAGGTCCGGGCGGCGCAGCCGAATGCGTTTGAGGGCCTCGTGCCCGTCGAGGTTCGGCAGCGTGATGTCCAGCAGCACCAACTCCACCCCGTCCTCGACGGCCAGCCGAACACCGTCCTCGCCGTTCTCCGCGCTCAGCACCTGATGGCCGTGGGCGTTCAACCCGCGCGTCAGGAAACGCACGATAGCCTTCTCGTCCTCGATGATCAAAATCCGCAATGTATCCCCATACACCCGTAGCGCGTCACGCGCTTCTAGACCCAAAGTATAATATATAGCAACTGGAACAGAGTACACGGTCAGCCGCACCGAAAAACCCTTTCTCTGGAGGAAACGCGGATGATGTTGCTGGATTTCTTGAGGGCGCGGCCGCGGCAGGTCGCGATTGCTGCGGTCGTGGGGTTGCTTGTGACCTTGATCTTCGCCAGCCTGGTCGGTCTGGTCTCTATCGGCGGCGCCCAGAGCGGCACGACCCTCGTGGTGCTGTTCGCCCTGATGGTAGCTCTGCTAGCGGTGGGGGCGGTCCTCTCCGGTGTGGTGATACACACCCTCGGGGAACTGCGCAGGCTCCACGCCAGAGAGCGCGAGCGGGCGTCGGAGTTGGCGCAGAGCGAGGAACGATTCCGGTTACTCGCGGAGAACGCGCGGGATGTGATCTACCGCTACCGCATTTCTCCCGACCCTGGATTCGAGTACATCAGCCCCGCCGCGACGGCCATCACCGGCTACACGCCCGAAGAGCACTACGCGAACCCGGATCTGCTATTCGAGATGGTTCATCCCGAAGACCGGCATCTTCTGAAAGATTTCTATCGCTCGCCGGATTCGCCGCTGGTGTTGCGCTGGCGCCGCAAGGACGGCGCAACAATCTGTACCGAGCAGCGCAACAAGCCGCTCTACGATGAGGAGGGCAGACTCGTTGCCGTGGAGGGCATAGCCCGCGACATCACCCAGCGCAAGCAAACGGAAGACCGGCTGCGGGAGAGCGAGGAGCAACTCAGGCTGGCGCTGGAGGCTTCGTCGCTGGGACTCTGGCACCAGAACCTGGAGACCAACGAGTTCATCGCTTCCCCACAAGCGAGCGCCATGCACGGCCTACCGCCCGGAGTACCGCTGGACCCGAAACGCGCGCTCGAAGTCGTGCATCCCGAAGACCGCGCGATGGTCACCGAGAAAGTGAACCGGGCCATCGCCGGCCGGGGCTCATACGATGCGGAGTTCCGGGTCGTCTGGCCGGACGAGTCCATCCACTGGGTGGCTTCCCGTGGCCGAGCTTACGGACATTCCGAGGACGGCCGGCCTCGGCGTCTGATCGGGGTCGTCCAGGACGTCACCGTCCGTAGACAGGCCGAGCAGGCGCTTCGTGAGGCCGAGGAGAAGTACCGCAGTATCTTCGAAAATTCGACCAGCGGCATCTTCCACACCACGGTAGAAGGACGTTATCAGGACGCGAATCCCGCGCTGGCCCGCATTCTGGGCTACGACTCGTCCGAGGATCTCATCACCACCGTGACCGACGTGGCTAATCAACTCTATGAAACCCCCGAAGACCGAGCTAAGTTTGTCAGCGCCTTGCAGGAATACGGCTCGGTCAAGGGTTACGAGGTTCGCGTCAGGCGCAGGGACGGCACGCCAGTCTGGGTCTCGGTAAACGCCCGCGTCGTGCGCGATGAATCCGGCAAGCCCGTTGGCTACGAAGGTGTAGTCGAGGAGATCACCGAACGTAAAAAAGGCGAAGGGGCGCTTCGTGAGAGCGAGGAAAAGTTCCGAAGCGCCTTCGAGTCGGCGTCCATAGGAATGGCCCTCGTCGGCCTGGACGGACGCTGGTTGCAGGTCAGCCGGTCTCTGTGCGACATCCTCGGCTACAGCGAAGAGCAACTACTGACCAAGAACTTCCAGGATGTCACCCACCCCGAGGACCTCGCTCACAACCTCGAACAACTCGACCGGCTCATGTCGGGAGAGGTTCGCTCCTTACAGGTGGAGAAGCGCTACATCCACAAACAGGGTCGCGTCGTGTGGGCGCTGATCGACGTATCTCTCGTGCGCGACGCCTCGGGCGAGCCACTCTACCGCGTCGTCCAGGTGCAGGACACCACCCAGAGCAAGAGAGATAGGGAACAACTCCAACGCCTCAGCCGGCAGAACCAGCTAATCCTTGAGTCGGCCGGAGAGGGGATCTACGGTCTCGATCCACGGGGACGGGCGACGTTCGTCAACCCCGCCGCGTCCAGGATGCTCGGTTACGGACCAGATGAGTTGGTGGGCCGCTATCAGCACGGCATCGTCCACCACTCACACCCCGACGGTAGTCCCTACGAGTTGAAGGACTGTCCGATTCATGCCAGCCTGCGGAACGGAGTCGCTCATACCTCGAGCACTGAGGTCTTCTGGCGCAAGGATGGCACGAGCTTCTCCGTCGAGTACACGAGCACCCCGATCCGGGAGGACGGTGCGGTCGTCGGCGCGGTCGTGGTCTTCTCAGACATCACCGAGAGGCGGCGCACGGAGGAGGAGTTGGCCCGCAGCGAGGAACGCTTCCGGCTGCTCGCGGAGAAGATGAGCGACCTTGTGTGTCTGCACAGTCCCGACGGCCGTTATCTCTACCTCAGTCCGTCCTGCCGCCGCATGCTCGGCTACGATCCCGAAGAGCTAATCGGCGTGGACCCTTACGATCTCTTCTATCCCGACGATGTAGCGCGCATACGCTCGGGTCCTCACAGCGAAGCCCTCGAAGGAGAGACCCCCACGCCCGCAACTTACCGGATACGTAAGAAATCCGGCGAGTACATCTGGCTTGAAACTCTTACGGAGCCGATCCTGGATGAGGATGGAGAAGTCGTCCGGCTCCAAACTTCCTCGCGCGACGTGACCGAGCGCCGCCGGGTGGAGGATGCTCTCAGGGAGAGCGAGGAGCGGTTGCGGATGGCCGTCGAGGTCTCACCCGTGGTCCTCTTCCAACAGGATCGGGACCTTCGCTACACCTGGGTACACAACCCGCAGCTAGGATTGACCGCCGAGGACATGCTCGGACATACGGACCTGGAGATATTCCCCCCCGAAGACGGTGCGCGCCTCACGGAGATCAAGACCCGAGTCCTACAAACGGGGTTCGGCGTTCGCGAGGTGGTCCGCATGCTATCGGAGGGCGCCGCCTACTATTACGACCTGACCGTCCAGCCCCTCCGAAACGCCGTGGGCGAAGTCATCGGCCTGAACGGGGCCGCCGTGGACGTTACCGACCGCCAGCGCGCCGAGGCGGCGCTCGCCGAGGCCGCCCGCGCCAAGACGAACCTTCTCGCTGATGTCTCCCACGAGCTTCGCACACCACTCACCGTGATCCGGGGCAACGCAGATATCGGCCTGGAGCTGCAGCGCGGCTGCGCCCACGACGAGATCTTGGAGGAGATCCTGCGCGAAGCCTCCACCATGTCGCGTATGGTCGAAGACCTGCTCTTCCTGGCGCGCTCGGACGCTGCCGCCCCGATGTTCCGGCTGGAACCCGTGTCCACGCAATCCTTCCTGGCGGCTCTCGCGAGCCGGGCGGCGCTCCTGTCCCAAGAACGCGGCGCGGTCCTGGAGACGACGCTAAGCGGCACCGGCCAACTCCGCATCGACCCCATGCGCGCCGAGCAGGCGGTACTCGCCCTGGTGGACAACGCCGCCCGCTACAGTCCCGCAGGAGAGAAAGTAACCCTCACCTCCGCTATCGCCGGCGGTGAACTACGTATCGAGGTGGCCGACCGGGGACCTGGCATCCCGGCCGGAGACTTACCGCGGGTTTTTGATCGGTTCTATCGCGTGGAGGGTTCTCAAGAACAGAACGGCACCGGCCTCGGCCTCTCGATAGCTACCACGATAGCCGAGGCTCACGGCGGACGGATCTCGGCGGAGAGCCGCCTGGGCGAAGGAACCCGTATGTCCCTCTACCTGCCGCTGCTGGATACCGCCCCGCCAGACCGGACCAACCACCGACTGGTCAAAGACTCGCGAAGCTAGACGGAGCAGAGAGCCCCAAGAACGAGGCCCTTGCCGTCAGGACTCGCGCAACTCTCCACCGAGGACAACCTTGGCGGCGTCCATTCGCGGCTCGTCGGGGAACTTCTCCAGGGTGATGCCGACCCGCTCGTAATCCCCGATGGTCTCGGACGGTACGCTCATGTAGACGGTCCCGCGTCCCTCCTCGTCCACGGTGAAGGTGCCCGCGCTGACACGGCCCTTCCCCTTACCGAACCACAGCTCGTAATACTCGTCTTTCTGGAGCCGGGGCAGGTCCGAGACTTCGAGTTGCGCCCTCACGTTCGGGTCGGCGCTGTCCACCCGCAGTTCACCGCTAGCCCTGGGAGCGAGTTGCGTGGGCTGCAGGGAGGCCGTCATGGTCCGGGAGAAGAGCCCCGTGAACCCCGTGGTGTACGCCGCGACGAGCCCGACGAAGACACAAAGCACGGCGGCGACGGAGGCCAGCGCAACCCATCGCGGCCTGCGCCGCGGCATACCGTGGGCGGCGCGGGACTTGAGTTCTGGGGGTGGAGGTTCGAAGACGTCCGCGAGGTCGGACATATACTCGTGGGCCTGCCGCAGGTCCTGCTCCTCCTCCCGGCAGCGGGGACAATCGTTCAGATGGTCGGAGACCTCCAGATCTTCTTCCGGGGTCAGGTTGCCGAGGATGTAAGGGCCGAGCAAGTCGCGCGCGCGGCGATGATCCAGGTCATTCATCGCCGGCCCGGCCCTCCGGTGAGACGTTCATGTTCGTGCGCAGGGCTTTGAGCGCGGCGGTGGTGCGGCTCTTCACGGTGCCGAGCGGCGTACCGGTGGCGCGGGATATCTCACGCTGTGATAACCCCTCGAAGTACGCGAGGTTCAGTATCTCACGATGCACCGGCGAGAGGCCCCCGAGCGCCGCCGCAACGTCGAAGCTCCGGGAGAGCTCGCCGGACTGGTCTTCCTCGCCCAACTCCGGGACGGACTCGTCTCCAACCGTTCGCACCCGAGCCCGGCGGCGGCGGATCAGGTCGGTAGCCCGGTTGCGGGTGATGCGGTAGATCCAGGTGGCGAAGCTCGCCCGCGATTCGTCGAAGCTGTCCGCATTCCGCCAGACCGCCGTGAACACATCTTGCGTCAGGTCCTCAGCAAGCCCCCGATCCCCCAGATACCGGATGCCCGCGCCGAAGATCAAACCCGAGTAACGGTCGTAGAGCGCACGCAGAGCCTCCTCGTCACCCGCCCCGGCGACCCGCCGTACCAAGACCTCGTCCGCAACGCCGTTCATTCCGAGCCTCTCGCAGTCACCAGATAGAATGATATCCGGTTCCCAACTCGAACGCCGGACTACCCGCGCTTCCGCGTAAAAACTCCTGTAAATCGCAACGTCCATCTGCACTTCTATACGCTGCCCCAGCCTTTTCGGATGACATGCGGACTTCGGCGGGCAATTCATCGGCAAGAGACCAGAAGTTCCGGTTAAAATGCGTACAGGGATCTAACGAGAAGCGAGCAGGTGGATGGAACCGGATCTTTCTAAGGCCGAGCTTCGGGGGGTGGCGCGTCGTCCTGCGTCGGGATCGCTGAAGAACTTTCTCCGGGACATGAGGAGCCTGCTCAGCTTTCAGGCACTCAAGGCCACCGTGCAGGAGTTCATGCGGGACGATGCCCTGGGACTCGCGGCGCAACTAGCCTACTATCTCATCCTCGCCCTGTTCCCTTTTATCCTCGTCCTCGTCTCACTAATGGGACAGTTCGGCAGCCAGGAGCTCGCCACCACGGTGCTCGGTTACTTCAAGCAGGTTACGCCGCGAGAGGTCTACGAGCTCATCGAGGAGTACACGGGGAAGATCATCCGCGGCGAGGCGAAGGCGCCGGGCCTACTCTCGTTCGGTATCCTGTTCACGCTCTGGACCGCCTCCGGGGCCTTCGCCGCCCTAATTAGCGCCCTGAACCGCGCCTACGACGTGCAGGAGACGCGGCCTTTCTGGAAAGTGCGGGGTATCGCCATCCTCATGACCCTCGGGCTCTCGGTGCTGATTCTCGTGGGCGTGCTGCTTCTCGTCTTCGGTGAGCCCATCGGGCGGACGGTAGCCGACATCTTCGGGCTCGGCTCGGTCTTCGAGCTGGTGTTCGAGGTCGTGCGCTGGCCCGTAGCTCTGCTGTTTCTAGTGCTGACGGTCGCCTTGCTCTACTACTTCGCCCCCGACGTCAGCCAGCCATTCCGCTGGATCACGCCGGGCGGCCTCGTAGGGGTGTTGCTCTGGGTACTCGCGAGTATCGGCTTCAGCATCTACGTGGATAACTTCGGCTCCTACAACAAAACCTACGGCTCCATCGGGGTCGTGATCGTCCTGCTCCTGTACCTGTACATCTCATCCCTGACCATCCTCTTCGGCGCCACCCTCAACGCCACGCTGGTTAAGATGAAAGAGGAGATCTCCGGCCAGCAGATCCTCGACGCCCAGCCCGCGAACACGAAACCCGAAGTCCTCGACGAGGACACCATAGAAGAGATGCAGGACGGGAAAGACTAGCTCTGCAACCCACCGAAATTCTCTCTTATCACCTGGTTGGCGTGGGCGGCTCTTTGGTATACTCTGCACTCAGTGGAGGAGTGGCTGAGTGGTTGAAAGCGGCACCCTGCTAAGGTGTTATACCTCTTTAACGGGGTATCGAGGGTTCGAATCCCTCCTCCTCCGCTCTCAGTTCCTCTTCCAGAATACGTCCAAAAGACAACAAAAAGGACCGGGATCTCTCCCGGTCCTTTTTTGGCCTATGTGAAGGGGGATGGACAGCCCTCTGCTCTGGATGAGCCAGGGACGTTTACTGTGCATCCCCCTTCATAGGCCCGAAGCCGTTGACACGCTCGACAACGGCTTACATCATGCCGCGAAGCTCGGCAACCATGTCCAGACCCTGCTGCTTGCACAGATCCTTAGGACGCATGATCGCCTGCTCGTCTAGCAGGTTGCGGGTCCTGGCCTCCTTCTCCAAGTGACGCTCGATGACGTCGATGGCCCGGTCCACATCTTCGCGGGTAACTTCCTTGACCTTCTCGCGAGTTACGGTGATGGTCATTTTCTCTTCACCTCCTTCCCGTGGCACTCTGGACGGAGCTTGTAACATTTGATCCGCCCTGCTCGACTTCAGGGTAAATGCGCGCCATCTCCTTGTCAAGAAGAAAACACTCTTTTTCTTTTGGCCTTTCGGCCGGTTTTTCGGCATATATGTGCGCCTTATTTTCGCCCTCCGATAAACGTCCCGCCGGAGAGCCGGGGCGCGACCGGAACGGTGTCCTCTGCGAGGCAGAAGTCGAGGTCCGGTTCGTAGTGCAGGCGTTTGAGCCGCCGGGCCGCGCTGTTTCGACGCAGGTGCGACTCGGGGCGGGTCAGATACCCTTCCACGACGTGGCGGGCGCGTTCGTCGAGCTTCGCGCCGCGCTCCCGCAGGCGGTGCAGGATGGCTCCCGACGCCGCTTCGTCTTCGGAGGCGCGGCGTCCCTCCCAGCCGCAGCCAACCACCACGACCTCTTGCCCGTACCCTCCGGCGGCCAGCTCGTCGGCCACGGCCTCCGCGTTCACGAAGGCTCCGGTCAGGACGGCGGAGGCTCCGGTAGAGGCTTCGATCACGCGCGTACCGTTCGTGGTGGAGAGGACGACCGTCGAGCCGGAAGGCACTTCCGAAGCGAGGATCTCGGTCGGCGAGTTCCCGAAGTCGAAACCGGCGACCTTCGCGCTCCCCCGCTCCCCGACCCGGAAGTCCGCTCTAGAGCCGGCGGCCTCCTCAATGGAAGCGACCGGCACGACCCGCGCTCCTTTGGAGACGAGCACGGCTATCGTGGTGCCCGCCCGGAAAGCGTCCACCACCACGATAGCCGCCCCGTCCCGCGCCGCCCTCCGAGCCCCACTCTCACCACCGGCGTAGCGCGCCCTCATATATCTCATCCCGGTATGTCACGGATCACGAACACCGCGCGATTATATTGTCTCCACGCATAAAGCGGGGCGGGTTCCGTGTGCAACCCGCCCCGCTAGCACGACTCTCTTCCTGGTCTGTTGGGCTAGCGCCGCATCTTGAAGAACGTCAGCGCGCCGGCGCCGGCGAGGAGAGCGCCACCCAAGAGAGCCCATAGGGGAGCGCCACCCGTGTCCGGGAGGACACTGATCCCCGCCGCCTTCGCGGCCGAACCCGATTTCGGTGTGGAAACAGACTTCGTCTCCGGCTCAGGAGCCGGTGTCGGAGCGGGTTCCTCGACCGCTGGCGTCTCCACCGTCTCGGCGGCTACCTCGGGAGCGGGCTCCGGCGTAGCTTCCGGCGGCGTGCCCACGAACAGTACGACCCTGCGCTCAACCGTGGAGCCGGGCGTGTCGAGCTCCGCCGGCGGCGTCTCCAACCGGGACGGGTCCGGCGTCGGAGGCGCCGCGGGCGCCGCCACGGGGGCCGGCGGCGCGGGAGCCGCCTGCGGCTCTGCTTCATACTGGTCTGCCGAAGCGTACTGCTCGTCGCCGGCGGTCTGCGCGCCGCCCTCGCCTGGAGTGTTTCCGTCCAGAGCGGTCCCGCCGGGCGCCGTCGGGGCCGCCGCGGGAGCCTGTTGAGGAGCCTCGGCTTGCGGAGCCGGAGTTGCAGGGGCTGTTGGCGCGCCGCCGTAGGGTCCGGTCGCCGTCGAGGCGGCGGCGGTCTCCACGCTCACGGGAGCTTCGCCTGCGGCGGTGAGACCGATGTATTGGGCGGCGGCCTGGGAGAGGTCTATATCCCGGCCCGAGACGTAGGGACCGCGGTCGTTGATCCGCACCACTACCGAGCGTCCTTCGTAGGTCACGATCAACTTCGTCCCGAACGGCAACGTCCGGTGGGCCGCCGTGTAGTCATTCGGGTCGAACGGCTCTCCGCTGGCCGTAGTCGCGCCCTCGAAGCCCGGCCCGTACCAACTCGCCACCATCTGATCCGCGCGCGCCAACCCGGCCGCGAACAACAACATCATAAGACATCCAACCATCACACTAATAGAGACGAGTGCCGCACGCCGCGGCGCCCCAAGCATCCCAACCAATGAACCCCCTCCGGATTGTTTTTGACCCCCGACGCCTAGATCCGCCGGCAACCATCGCCAAGCTTAGTGGAACCCTGTCCCAGGATCAATACTAAATCGAAACATTCTCGTAACATTTCTGAAATATCTGCTGTGGCGGACCGGCTCCGGACCGCGCTCCAGTTGAGAGAAAGTCAACAGCGCACGGGGGTAGAATGTAGTAGATCTCGTTAAACAGCTAAGATCGCAAAGAGAGGCGGAGGTAGAAGATGAAGTATCGCAACATCGGCGGCACGGACATCGCGGTCTCAGAGGTCGGGTTCGGGGTGTGGACGGTCTCGACCGGCTGGTGGGGCGAGGTGGATGACGAACGTTCGGTCAGGCTGCTCCGGCAGGCTCACGAGCGGGGCATCAACTACTTCGACACCGCCGACACCTACGGTTCGGGCAAGGGCGAGACGCTGCTCGCGGATGCGTTCGGACACATGCGCGACGAGGTCGTGATCTCGACCAAGATCGGCTACGACTTCTACAACCACACCGCCCGCCGCGGCCAGCAGGAGCGCCCGCAAGACTGGTCCGAGGCATTCCTGCGCTTTGCCCTCGAACAAAGCCTTAAGCGCCTCGCCACCGATTACATAGACTTCCTGCAGCTCCACAACACCAAGATGGACGCCATCGAGGACGACGCGTTGTTCGCGCTCATGGAGACGTTCAAGGCGGAGGGAAAGGTTCGTTCCTACGGCATCGCGCTCGGGCCGAAGATCGGGTGGTTGGACGAGGGCGTGAAGGCCATGCGCGAGCGCCAGATAGACGGGGTGCAGATGATCTACAACCTCATCGAACAGGATCCTGGTCGCGCCCTGATCGAAGCTGCCCGCGATACGGACACGTCCCTCATAGTCCGCGTCCCCCACTCCTCCGGCATGCTCGAAGGCAAGTACGACGAGAACACCACCTTCGCCCAGAACGACCACCGCCGTCACCGCCCGAAGGAGTGGCTCACCACGGGCCTCAAGAAGGTCGAGCAGCTAGAGTTCCTTACCGAGTCCGGCGAACGCACCCTCGGCCAGGCGGCCCTAAAGTTCGTACTCGCCTCGCCGAAGGTCGTCTCCACGCTCCCGAACATCTACGGCGAGGAGCAGATAGAAGAATTCGCCGTCACCTCCGAAACGCCGGACCTGACGGATACGGAGCTGGCCCGCATCGCCGAGCTGTACGATCACAACTTCGGGCTGGAGGTGTCGAAGGTAGGGAGCTAGGCGTCGGAGCGAACCCGCACAGGGACGCGCCAGGATATTTGATGTTCCAACTCGTTGCCGGAGCGTTGTCGCGTAGAATGATAAGTAGTGAGCCGTTCGACAAAGCTATTCCTCGACATCCTGCTGGGCGCGGTCGTGCCGATCCTGGTGCTCTCCTACCTGACGGATACGCTTGGGGCGGTACCCACCTACCTTCTCGCCGCTCTAATACCCGTCGGCTGGGTCTTCGTAGATCTCTTCTTTATCACAAAGCGGATCAACTTCATCACCGGCTTCCTCGGGCTGAACGCCCTGGTGCGCGGACTGCTGGCTTTCTGGTTCGTGGACGGTCTCCTCTACGCACTAAAGGACACCTCCGGCGGGGTGCTGACGGTGATGATCTTCGGCGGCTCTCTCCTCATCGGGCGCCCCGTGGTGCGCGCGTTCGCCGAGCAGAGCCTGGACCCCCGCTCTCCCAAACAGGAGTCGGCGGTGGAAGGGCTTTTCCGCGAACGTCCGGTCGCGCGGGCGCTGTTCTGGAGCACCGCGCTACTCACCGCCGTCAACGCCGCCACCAGCCTCGCCAACTTCCTGCTGAACCTGCGGATCGTAACGGCCGCGTTCGGCACGCAGGACTTCAACACCCAGGTGGCGCAGGTAAACGCAATAACCCGCATAGCGCTCGGAATCCCCGAGATGGCGGCGTGGGGCGTCGCCCTTTACCTGATCTTCCGCGCCCTCTACAAGACACTACACACCCAACTGCCAAACGCCTCCCGCGAGCACGACCTGTGGGACCTGATAGAGAAACGAGACGCGCAACGCGACGCGCAGAAAGAACATGCAGCGACTAGCACCGAAGGGAGCACCGAATGACCGAGACTCAGACCCGCCAGCAACCCGCCTCCGAGGAGAAGCTCCCAGCCCAGTACATCAACTACATCTTCTTCAAGCTCGATCCTCTCTGGCGGCGTCTACCGCAGGAGGAACGCGAGCGCGGCAAGCAAGAGTTTCTTGAGGCGGCCGAGGAGCACTCCGGTGCGATGCTCTTGCGGTGCTTCTCGCTCATGGGACTGCGCGCCGACGCGGACTTCATGCTGTGGAGGATCGGCTACGACCTCGAAGCCTTCGAGAAGATGACGGCCGCCCTCCTGAAGACCGGGCTCGGCAAGTACCTGAACGTGACGTACTCGTACTTCGCTCTCAGCCGCCGGTCCATCTACGTCGGGGAGCACACGCCAGGCTTCGAGAACCGCACGCACATCATCCCCGGCGAGGGCGAGTACCTCTTCGTATACCCGTTCGTAAAGACGCGGGAGTGGTACGGGCTGCCGATGGAGGAGCGGCAACGCATGATGAACGAGCACATGCAGATCGGGCGCAAGCACTACCCTGTAAAGAACAACACCGGCTACTGCTTCGGCATCGACGACTACGAGTTCATCCTCTCCTTCGAGGCCGAGTCACCGGAGAAGTTCCAGGACCTGATGATGGAGCTGCGCGAGAGTGAAGCCAGCAGCTACACCGAGCTCGACACCCCCATCTTCACCTGCCGCCGCCGGACGCTACGCGAAGTTCTCGAATCATTAGGATAAATAAACCGTTTCTTAACAATTCAACCGTAGCGGGGGGAGTACGGTCTCCGGTATAATTTTTTCATCGCACCAACCTTGGCCGGAAGGCGCTTATTTAGCCTTCCGGCTATAGTTTTGGTCACGAGTTTCAGTTTTTCGTCCATGTGGACGCGCGTCGAGAGCCCTGTATAATAATCCCGACATGATTACTAGGATTAAAGAACGGATCGGGACGCGCAACGTGGATCTCGTCGGTGACACACCACTTTTGGAGTTGCCGAGCATTTCGGCGGAGACGCCGGATGTTCGTATTTTGGGGAAGGCGGAATGGTACAACCCCGGTGGTTCGGTCAAAGACCGTCCCGCTATGTGGATGATCCGGGACGGCGAGCAGAGCGGGGCGCTCACCCCGGAGAAGACGTTACTGGACGCAACGAGCGGCAACACCGGGATCGCCTACGCCTGGATCGGGGCGGCTCTCGGGTACAAGGTAAAGCTCTGCATGCCCAAAAACGCCAGCGA
>CALMWA010000052.1 GCA_937873125.1 uncultured Actinomycetes bacterium
GGCGACCTCCTCCGCAGCGGCGCCTCGATAGACGAGATCAACGCCGTCCGCAAACACGTTTCGATGCTCAAGGGCGGCGGGCTCGTGCGCGGTGCGGCTCCCGCAAATACACTTGCCCTCCTGCTCTCCGACGTAGTGGGCGACGACCTCTCGGCCATCGCCAGCGGCCTCACCGCTCCCGACCCGACGACGCTCGAAGACGTGGAGAAGGTCATCCGCCGCTACGATCTGAAACTGCCGCAGAGCGTGCGGAAACACCTGGACGGCGCCCCCGAAACCCCGAAACCCGGCGATCCCATCTTCAAGCGGGTAACGAACGTCTTGGTCGGTAGCGGACGCTCGACGGCCGAGGCGGCGTCCGAGAGGGCCAGGGATCTCGGCTACGCGCCGCTCATTCTCTCCACCTACGTCACGGGCCAGGCGCGCGACCTCGCCGGTCTGTACGCTGCGATCGTCAAGGAGGTCCAGGACAGCGGCAACCCCGTACCCGCGCCGTGCGCCGTTATCACCGGCGGCGAAGCCACGGTCGTCGTGCGCGGTGAGGGCGTCGGTGGCCCGAACCAGGAGTTCGCCCTCGGCCTCGCCGTCGAACTGGAGGGCGTCGAGGGCTGGGCCGCGCTCGCCATCGACACCGACGGCAACGACGGACCCACGGACGCCGCCGGCGGCCTGGTGGACGGGGCGACGGCGAAGGCCATCCGGGAGAGCGGTCCCGACCCCGGTGAAGCCCTCGATGTCAACGACGCATACGGGGCACTCTCCGCCGCGGACGCCCTCGTCCACACGGGGCCGACCGGCACCAACGTAAACGACCTGCGGGTCGCCCTGATCTCCGTCCAGAAATAACGCCGAGCAATGCCTGGCTACTCCGGGTAGAATCCTTGCGTTTGTGAGGTCGAGACGTAGATGCGGGGGAGGATCTTCGACATGAGGCCGGAAACCGGAGAGATCCTGGTGAGCGCGGAGCAAATCTCTGAGAAAGTTCGCGAGATGGGCGCGCGGATCACTGAAGACTACCGCGGCGAGCGTCCACTGCTTGTCGGCATCTTGCGGGGGGCCGTCGTGGTCCTCGCCGATCTCATGCGCCACATAGAGCTTCAGTGCGAGATCGACTTCATGGAAGTCAGCTCTTACGGTACGGGAACCTCCTCCAGCGGCGTCGTCCGTATCCTGAAAGACTTGGAAGAAGACCTCACCGGCCGCCACGTCCTCATCGTCGAGGACATCATAGACACCGGCATCACTCTCTCCTACCTGCGGCGCTCGCTACTGACCCGCAAACCCGCCTCCCTGGAGTTCTTCACCCTACTCTCGAAACCCTCCCGCCGCCGCGTGGAGCTAGACGTGAAGTACGTCGGCTTCGAGGTGCCGGACGAGTTCGTCGTCGGCTACGGTATCGACTACGCGGGCTACTTCCGCAACCTGAAGGACATTTACGCCCTCAAGCCAGAATCCATCGGCAACTCCGATAGCTAGCTCTTAGCCTAACCCCGATCCCGCGCTGTAA
>CALMWA010000053.1 GCA_937873125.1 uncultured Actinomycetes bacterium
TCGGCACCGGCCGGGGCGCCGAACGCGGCATCCTGGTGAAGGGCGGCGAGGCGCTGGAGAACGCGCACCGCATCACCACCGTCGTCCTCGACAAGACCGGTACCCTCACCCGCGGTGAACCCACTCTGACCGACGTCATCTCAACCAACGGTATCCCGGAAGACGAGTTGCTGCGGCTCGCCGCCTCCGCCGAGCGCGGCAGCGAGCATCCGCTCGGCGCGGCGATAGTAGCCGGAGCCAGGGAGCGTAGCATCGCGCTCGCCGACCCAGAAGACTTCGATGCCCCCACGGGACGCGGCGTGCGGGCCACAGTGGAGGGACGCACCGTGCTCGTCGGGAGCCGCCGGCTGATGGACGAGTCCGGCGTCTCCGAAGACGGACTCTCGCCCATCGCGGAAAAGCTGTCGGCGACGGGCAAGACGCCGATCTTCGTCGCGGTGGATGGCGGGTCAGCGGGCATCGTCGCGGTCGCGGACGCCGTGCGCGAGGAGTCCGAGGAAGCCGTCGAGGCGCTGCGAGAGATGGGACTCAAGGTCGCCATGATCACGGGCGACAACCGCCGTACCGCGTCCGCTGTAGTGCGCGAGCTGGGCATCGGCCGCGTGCTCGCGGATGTGCTGCCGGAGGAGAAGTCCGGCGAGGTCGAGAAGTTGCAGGCCGAAGGCGAGGTCGTCGCGATGGTCGGTGACGGCATCAACGACGCCCTGGCGCTCGCGCGGGCGGATGTCGGGATCGCCATTGGGACGGGTACGGACGTGGCGATGGAGGCAGCGGACCTCACCCTGATCTCCGACGACGTGCGCGGTGTTGCGCGGGCGATAAAGCTCTCGAAGGCCACCATCCGAAACATCCGGCAGAACCTGTTCTGGGCGTTCGCCTACAACGTGGTCCTGATCCCGGTTGCCGCCGGCGTCCTGTACCCGCTCTTCGCAGGCGGCACGGTTCCGGAGGCGCTGCGCCCGTTCCTCGGCGAGTACGGTTTCCTGAACCCCGTGCTCGCGGCGGCGATGGCCCTCTCGTCGGTGACGGTAGTGACGAACGCCCTGCGGCTGCGCCGGGTGACGTTAGGTTAGGGAGCGGATATGCAAGACATGGAGAACACGCAAGGCACCCAGCACGGGTACATAAAGGCGAAGGACAAGGAGAAGCTTCAGAACCGCCTCAAGCGTATCGAAGGTCAGGTGCGCGGGCTACAGAGGATGGTGGATGAGGACACCTACTGCGTGGATGTGCTGACCCAGATCGCGAGCGTCGTCTCCGCGCTGGAGAAGGTCGGCACCATCGTGTTGAAGGACCACGTCGAGCACTGCGTCCGGGAGTCGATCGAGAAGGGCGAGGGCGCGGACGAGAAGATCGAAGAGCAACCGCCGCCGTAGAGCGGTTCCTGAGAGTCTAGAGAGAAAGGACGAATCATGACGGACAAGACTTTCAACGTCGAGGGCATGAGCTGTGGTCACTGCAAGGCCGCCGTGGAGGAGGAGCTTGGGAAACTCTCCGGCGTGGAGCGCTCGAACGCGGACTTCGAGAAGGGCACCGTCGAGGTGCGCTACGATGAGAAGCGTGTCACGACCGGCGACATCAAGAACGCCGTCGAAGAGGCCGGATACACCGTGGCTGTTTAGGAGCGTATTGCTACTCCGCCTGACAACCGCGAGGCTTTTACCTCTGTTCCTTATCGGGGCGCTGCTGCTCTGCCACGGGGCGTTCGGTTCGCTGCACCAGTTCCACGGCGCGACCGAAACAAGCGTCTTGGCGACGGAACACGCGCAGCATCAGCAGGGACATGACTCGCCGGACTCCAATCCGCCGGGAGCAACGGCTTACTTCGCCGCGTTTTTCGCGCTGCTGTTGTGGTTGGCCTACAGTGTGTCCCGGCGTGAGACCATAGTCCGATCCGTGCCCCCGGCCGCGAGTGTTATGAGACGTTCGGCACTGGCGGAGATTTCAAGCCTTCCAAGAGGCCCCACTCCTCCGCTCCTTCAGGTATTTCGGTTGTGAACCACCGGTCCCTCGACGACGGGATCTAACCAACCCAAACACATTTTACGGAAGGAGTTTCCCTTGAAACGTTACTCGAAGCTCGGCATGCTCGCTCTGTTGCTGGCGCTAACCCTGGCGCTGGCCGCCTGCGGCGGCGCCGACCAGGGAGCAAGCCAGTCCTCCGGAACAGAGGACACCTCCAACGGCGCTAAAACCACGGGTACTAAAGAAGAGACCACGCAGCGTGCGGAGAACACCGACGACACATCCGGCATGGGCGATATGCAGGGCATGGACGAAAACATGGGCGGCGCGGCCTCCGGCATGGTGATGGAGAACGGCAAGTACTCCGACGAGCGCTTCATAGACGCGATGGTCCCTCACCACAAGGGCGCCGTGGACATGGCCCGCGTCGCCCTGAAGAACGCTGAGCATCCGGAGATCGGTCAGCTCGCGCAGAACATCGTCTCCACGCAGCGAGCCGAGATCAAGGAGCTCAAAGCAATAAAGAAGGAAGAGTTCGGCAACGCCGGAGTACCCATGAAGATGGACTCCGAGCAGATGGAGGGCATGGGTATGATGACGAACCCGCGGGATCTTGCAAAACAGACCCCCTTCGACAAGGCGTTCATAGACAACATGATCCCGCACCATCAGTCGGCCATAGAGATGGCCCAGGTCGCCCAGAGCGAGAGCCAGAACCCCCGCATCAAGGAGCTGGCGGACAACATCGTGAGCGCTCAGGAGAAGGAGATCTCGCAGATGAAGGACTGGCGCGAGGAGTGGTACCCGGAAGGCTAGGGAGCCCCCCGA
>CALMWA010000054.1 GCA_937873125.1 uncultured Actinomycetes bacterium
CGCGATGGGCCTCGACCCATCCCCCCGCCCATGACCGGCGAGACCCCGGCGGTCCACGAAGCCCTCGCCGTCTACGCCCCCGAAACGACCGAAACCGGGCGTGTGCCGCCAGGGTACAAGCTGACGGAGGTGGGGGTGATCCCGGAGGACTGGGAAACGGTGCCAATTGGTGCGATAGCAAAGTTTACGTCTGGCGTGCTTATCAACGCTAGTGCCTTGAATCGTCAATCTCCACAGTTTCCTATGCCAGTCTTCGGAGGGAACGGCATCGCTGGTTACACGAGCGAAGCTGTTGCTATGGCTCCGACTGTCGTTATTGGTCGAGTCGGACAGAAATGCGGGAGTGTCTACCGGACCGATGGACCTGCGTGGATCACGGACAATGCGCTTTACCCAAAGCAGATATACCGGGCAATCGAGATGGACTTCCTCGCTCTAGCGCTTGAGGGGGTAAGGCTAAATGAGGTTAGGAATCGTAACGACTTGCCGCTGATAACTCAGTCAATAGTGCATGACATTCGAGTTGCCTTGCCAAGAGACATTTCTGAACAACGCGCCATCGCCGCCGCGCTGTCGGATGTGGATGCCCTGATCTCCGCTCTGGACAAGCTGATCGCCAAGAAGCGAGCCGTCAAAACCGCCGCCATGCAGCAACTCCTCACCGGCAAGCGACGCCTGCCGGAATTTAGCGGGGAGTGGGAGGTGAAGCGAGTATACGAGTTCGGCGAAGTAATCACGGGAGGAACACCTCCTACTCACATCAAAGAGTATTGGTTTGGCGAACATCCGTGGGTAACCCCGACTGACATAACCAATACCAAAGACGTTTATGTGACCGAAAGGCAAGTGACGGAGGAAGGACTTGGAACCATTAGGCCGCTTCCGTCAAATTCGGTGTTGGTGACCTGCATAGCTAGCATTGGAAAGAACGCTGTCTTGAGACGTCCCGGCGGATGCAACCAGCAAATCAACGCTGTCATTCCCAATGGCGTAAGCGATGCAGACTTTCTCTATTACTTGTTTGAACACAAGAAGCAGTTCTTACTTGGAAACGCTGGCATGACAGCTACAAATATTATCTTGAAGAAGGATTTTTCTGAGCTGCAATTCTCCGTGCCGAGCCTTGAAGAACAAACGGCCATCGCCGCCGTGCTCTCGGACATGGATGCGGAGATTTCGGCGTTGGAGGCGCGGCGGGAGAAGACGCGCCGGATCAAGCAGGGCATGATGCAGGAGCTTCTCACCGGTAGGACGCGGCTGGTGTGAGCGAACCTTCCGTGACGAATGACGTGCTGGTGGGTGACGTGTGCTAGGGTCTAGCTACTCCCAACTGCTTGCAGATGTCCTTAGCCAGGTCGTTGTCTATCTCGCTGTGCCGGGGAACGGTGCTCTTCTTGCCCGTCGTTTTGTTTCTGAACTTCGAGTGACGCGCGCCTTCACCGTACCACTCGCAGCCGGACGCCTTGAGGTGTTTGACGAGTTGGTTCCGCTTCACAGAGCCAGAAGTTCGCTCTCTTCGGACATCAGTTCGTCGCGGAATTCCCGCAATTCTTGCACGGAGTAATCTTCCAGGATGAGCAATATCGCGTCCTTCAGGTTCTCTTTCGCCACTTCCTTTGTTTCGCCCTGAGTGCGGGCTTCCGGCACTTCGTCGCAGTAGGCTATCCACCACCCGGAACCCGTTTGCCGGTACTTCATGGTGAAAGCGACCCCTTCGAGGATCTCGTGGATTTCGTCCCTACTCGCCATGCCACGCTCCTCCAATCCCGTACCGATTTCAGCTCACTTTACCGGCGACCCTAAACTATGGATCAACTATACCCCAAGTATGTGTGACGCATGTGAAACGGGATCCCCTACTCCCGAAGACGATGTCCTCGTCCGAAAGTATTCTCATGCCGCGAACGGCTCTGCACCCTCAAACTTCGCTGTATCGACTATCGTGGCTCTATCCAGATAGGGGTACAACTCGAACACCCGCTCGATGCCGAGGCTCTGAACCAAGTACGCCACGAAAGACGTTTCGATCCTGGTCCCTCTTATCGTCGGGGAACCGGCCACTACGCCGGGGTTGGAGACGAGACGCGGGAATTCCTCTATCGGTGCCTCTCCGCGCTCCCAGTCCCTCTTCGTTTCGTGCAAGATATTGTTCAGCTCGGGTATGACCGCCTCGGATATCATCTCCTGGCGGTTCACCAGCTCATAGGTCCGTGAGCCGTCGAACACTCCGATCTCGCCCTCTGGCGTTCGGATGAACCGAGGCTCGGGTCCATCCGTTTCGTCGAAAAGCTGCGGGAACACGAGGTCTGAAATCTCTCCGATGACGGGCCGTACCTTTTGAAGCGGGAATCCGAGCGCGTCCCGAAGATGTTGGATGGTTCTGGCTTGCAGTAACTGCCGGAAGGATAGAAGGTGCGGCCTTCCACGAAATCCCCGGCGTATGGGATCTCCGAGTAGATCCTCGTTCAGCCAGTATCTTAGCTTGTCTTCGGTCATGGTAGGCTACAATATCCGCGCCATCTCCGGCACGGTGTAGATGCCCTCACCGAGGGCTATCAACGTGCCACGACGCGCACCCATTCGCAACTCTCCTTAATGCGCCTAACAGAACCGCTGGACATAGCGCCAACAGATCAACGCGCAACCGATGTCGAGGAACGCTTGGTGGATGTCGTCCCGTCTCTCGTAGCGTACCTTCAGCCTCCGAAAACGGTTCAGCCACGACAGCGTTCGTTCCACGACCCAACGGTGCCGTCCGAGCCTCTCGCTGGATTCGATGCCTCGTCGGGCGATGCGATGGATTATGCCCCTCTCCTCCTGAGCGCCTTCCGACAGCGGGGAAAGTCGTAGGCCTTGTCGGCGTGCAGCTTCTTGGGGCGCTTGCGCGGTCGGCCGCGAGGTTTGCGGATCGGCAAGATGGCGTCCACGGCCTCTTCCAAGACCTTCGAGTCGTGGATGTTGGCCGCCGAGTGGATCACCGACAAAGGGATACCCTTTCAAGGGATACCCTTTCAAGGGATACCCTTTCGATCTACCACAATATGGCGCTTCGAGCCCTGTTTGCCCTTATCCGTC
>CALMWA010000055.1 GCA_937873125.1 uncultured Actinomycetes bacterium
GGCGGCGCACGCCGGATACGGCAATCCCGGCGCGGGCCAAATGCACCGGCTCCTACGTCAATACGGCGCTCGCGGTGGACGCGGCGCACCGGGCGGGATACGACGACGCGATCTTCTTGACGCAGCAGGGCTTCGTCTCCGAGGCCAGCGCGGCGAACATCTTCCTCGTTCGGAAAGGCCAGCTCATCACGCCGCCCGTTACGGCGGACATCCTGGAGGGCATCACCCGCGACGCGGTGATGGATCTCGCCGAGAGAGAACTGGGTATGCCGACCGAACAGCGCGACGTCGGCCGCACCGAGCTCTACGCCGCTGACGAGGTTTTTCTGACCGGCACCGGGTTCCAGATAGCGCCCGTGATCGAAGTGGACGACCGTCCTGTCGACACCGGTAGTATCGGCCCGGTCGCGGAGCGCCTCCAGGAGATGTACTTCCAGGCCGCTCGCGGCGAGCTGGGCGAGTACGCGGACTGGACCGTCGCCGTCGAGGTAGCGGAGGGCGCGCGGCAGTAGGAGCCGCCGGTTTCGAGAGGTCGCCGCTCACGGCCTGAACTTCGCGGCTGGAAGAGCGCAACCTGGAGTGGGTACGCGGCCCTGCTACAAAACCTCCGTTGTAACAGCGGGACTCTCGTGGAGAATACACAGAGAGGACTGACTGTAGCGTAAAGGACGGGTTTGGCGGACGAGAGAAACGCCGCAACCGCGCAGGGTGAGATCAGGCCGGGCGAGACGCTCGGCCGGCGCGCGCTCAACCGGGCGACGCTCGCCCGCCAGATGCTGCTGAGCCGCCGGGAGATGCCGGCCATGGATGCCATCGAGCATCTCGTCGGCCTGCAGGCCCAGGCCCCCAACCCGCCCTACGTCGGGCTGTGGACGCGGCTGGAGAGTTTCCATCCCGACGAGCTTTCACGCCTGATCCTGGACCGACGTGCGGTGCGCATCGCGCTGATGCGCAACACCGTACACTTGGTGAGCGCCCATGACTGTATGGCGCTGCGCCCCCTGGTGCAGCCGGTTCTCGACCGCGGCCTGTACTCCACCCGCGTCAACCGCGCGGGCATCGAGGGGGTGGACATCGAGGCGCTCGTCGCCGCCGGCCGCGAGCTGCTGGAGGAACGCCCGCGCACCGCCAAGGAACTGGGCATGCTGTTGCAAGAGCGCTGGCCCGAGAGCGACTCCGCTACTCTCGCCCGCGCCATCCGCCACCTGTTGCCGCTGGTCCAGGTGCCACCCCGCGGTGTCTGGGGGAAGAGCGGGCCGTCTACCCACACCACTGCCGAATCCTGGCTCGGACAGTCCCTCGACCTGGACCCTTCGCTGGGCGCGATGATCTTACGCTACCTCGGGGCGTTCGGGCCTGCGAGTGTCAAGGACGTCCAGACCTGGTCGGGCCTGACCCGGCTGGGCGAGGTGATGGATCGGCTGCGTCCGCGCCTGGTCACCTTTCGCGGTGAGCACGGCAAGGAACTGTTCGACCTGCCCGAGGCCCCACGCCCCGCCCCCGATACCCCAGCTCCGCCGCGCTTCCTGCCCGAGTTCGATAACCTGATCCTGTCTCACGCCGACCGCACCCGCGTCATCGCCTACGACTACCGCAAGTTGCTCGCCTCCAAGAACGGCATGGTCCCGGCCACCGTGCTCGTGGACGGATTTGTGCGCGGAACGTGGAAGATTGGTCGGACGCGCAGGAAGACGACGCTTCAGATCGAGCCGTTCGAGTCTTTGGTGCAGAAGGACCTCGACGCTCTGGCTGAGGAAGGGGAGCTGCTGTTGCGCTTCATCGCGGAGCCGGAGGGCGACGGGACATTCGAGGTCCGGTTCGTCGAGAGGCTATAGAGAATCCGCCGGACGTCCTAGAAGGGGAGACACCGGAGCCAGCCGCTACGCCTGGGCGGCGGGTGCAGCTGGCTCCGGCAGAGGAAAGAGGCCGAGGAAACACTCCACCGCCGACTCGTCACCCTCGATGCTTACGTCCCCGGAACGGAGCGCCTCAGCGAGCGGGCGTCCCGCATGGACCATCCCGGCCAGCGTATCGGAGTCGGTCGAGACGATCACGTCGTGATGTTCGGCACTTTCGCGCTCGACCTCGAACCGGCCGTCGGCGACCCCGGCCTGGAACCGGTCCTACCCGAGCCGCGGCTCGTAGACCGCATCGATCCTTTCGGCATCGGCGTGATCGGTATGTTTGCGGGATCCTACCGGCGCTCGCGGAAGGCCAGCGGTGGACCCACAGGCCCACGAGCATTCAGCAGACCTCGACCGAGCTACAGCCCCTGATCCACCATGTCCAGCAGCCGCCGTTCGACACCCCGCACTCGTGTATTGTCGAGGCCCCGCAAAGGCCCGTCTATGAGCAACATCGCCAGCCCATGCACCGCCGACCAGGCCAGAAATTCCGCCCCCGGACGACGCTCGCGTGGCAGCAACCCCGCCTCGACCAGCCCGTCCAGCGCCGAGCCCAGCAGTTGGAACGGCGTCAACCCGCCCTCTCCCGCCCGCGCCGGACTGCCCGCGTTCCGCAAGTCCTCAGACACCGAGAACGCCGTCCGAAACAGTCCCGGTTCGTCCCGAGCAAACCGCAGGTAGCCGGTTCCAACAGCCCGCAGCTGCGCCCGCGCCGAACCGACGGGGTCTCCCCCGACCGGCAGCGTGTTCATCTCGTCCTCGATAGCCACTGCCAGAGCAGCCTGGGCCGCCGAACAGACCTCATCCAGAAGCGCCCGCCGGTCGGCGAAGTGCCGGTACGCGGCACTCGGTGCCACGCCCACTCGCCGGGTCGCCTCGCGCAGCACCACCGCGTCCGGCCCACCCCCACGCGCCAACTCCACACCCGCCTCCAGCAGAGCCCGCCGTAGGTCGCCGTGCCGGTATGTGGCCCGCCCCGGACGTCCGGCTCCCGTGTCCATTATCTCCCCACTGCTGGAACATCGTCCGACATCCAGGCCACCGAAAATTCTCTATTGTGAACACTGTACACGCCCCGTATTCTATACCTGTAGATGTGAACGTTGTACACAAATCTATCGCTGGACGAAGGATGGAGATGTTATTAGAGGGCAAAAACGCCGTGATCTACGGAGGGGGTGGGTCCATAGGCGGCGCGGTGGCCCGCGCCTTCGCCGGCGCGCCCCTGACCGTACCGGGACCGACCAGCAGGAGACCCCCTCCGTGTTCGGGATGGGGGGCACCGGCGGAAGCTACGCGTGCGCCGACACCGCAACCGGGTTGCGTTTGCGCTGACTAAGAACCGGCTCGCCCCGGATTTCGGTGCCGCCGAGAAGGTCACGGACATTGTCGCGACAGCCAAGGCCGGGAGCTAGGCATTGGAGAGGAGCATAGGGATGGGAAAGTGGGGCTGGACATGGCCGTGTCGTTCGATGGTTTCATCGCCGGGCCGAACGAGGAAGTTACAGGACTCCATGACTGGTTTTCCCCGCCGTCCGGCAGCGTGAGCGCCGCCGACGCCAGGGTCGTCGAGGAGTCCGTCGATGCGACGGGGGCCATCTTGATCGGCAGGCGGGCGTATGACCTCGGGGACAGGATGGATGGGTTCGTGTACACCCCGTACAAGGTGGAGCATTTCGTACTAACGCACGAGGCACCAGAGCGGGCCGCCAGTGGAGAGACGGCGTTTACTTTTGTCACCGACGGTATCGACATCGCCCTCGAGCAGGCCCGTACAGCCGCGGGTGACAGGAACGTCGCCGTGGGAGGTGGCGCGAGCGTCGTTCAGCAGGCTCTGAGTACCGGGCTCGTGGACGAGGTGCAGCTTCATCTGGCGCCCATGCTGCTCGGCGGAGGTATAAGGTTGTTCGAGCATCCTGGGTTCGGGAAGATCAGGCTAGAGAGGACCAAGGTTGTCGAGTCCCCGTTCGCAACGCATCTCAGGTTCCGCGTAATAAAGGAGGTCTCAGTGAGGAAAGTGATCGTGTCGGAGTTCGTGTCGCTGGACGGCGTGATGGAGGACCCGTGCTGGACCTTCCGGTTCGAAAGCGAGGATCGGGACCAGTACAAGTTTGACGAGCTGGCCGCAGCCGACGCGCTCCTGTTGGGGCGCGTGACCTACGAGGGCTTCGCGGCGGCCTGGCCCCAGATGGCGGAGGAGACAGGCGAGTACGGCGCCTGGATGAACGGCTACCCCAAGCACGTCGTCTCTACGACCCTGGAGGAGCCGCTGGAGTGGAACGCGGGCCTCGTCGGGAACGACATCGCGGGGGAGATCTCCGCTCTCAAGCAGCAGCCTGGCAAAGACATCCTGGTCTTCGGCAGCGCCGCGCTGGTCAACACGCTAATAGAGCACGACCTCGTGGACGAGTACAGGATTATGGTCTTCCCCGTCATCGTCGGGAGCGGGAAGCGGCTCTTCGGGGACGGTCTCGACACGAAGGTCCTGGAACTCGTAGAGATAAAGACGTTCGCTTCCGGCGCCCTCATGCTCACCTACAGGCCGGCGGGAGCAGAAAAGTAATATGACGCTTCTACTTCAGGACAAGAACGTCATCGTCTACGGCGCGGGGGGTCCCATAGGCGGCGCCGTGGCCCGCGCTTTCGCCCGGGAGGGGGCCGGGGTCTTCAAGGCGGCTCCGAACAAGGTCTTCGGCTTCGACAAGGGCGGGCTGTTCAGTCAGACTCGCTGGCGGTTCTAGGGGACAAACGCACGAAAGGAGGACGAACGTGGACTGGAAGATAGAGGTGGTCACGGTGCCGGTCTCGGACCAGGATCGCGCGATAGATTTCTACGCCGGGAAGGTCGGTTTCGCGGTGGACATAGACTTCAAGGTCAGCGACGAGGTCCGTCTCGTCCAGATGACCCCTCCCGGCTCGGCGTGCTCGATCCACCTCGCAACACCGAGGATGGGCATGCAGACAGGCTCGCTCTCCGGCGTGTTCCTCGTGGTCCCCGACGTACTTATCGCCCACGCGGAACTCGCCGAACGGGGTGTGGAGGTCGGCGAGGTGCTGGTCTTCGACGACGGCGCGTACCGCCCGGCCCGCGAGGGAGAAAGCCTTGACAACGTCGGGTGCGTATTCTTCAGCGACCCGGACGGCAACCGCTGGTGCGTGCAACAGATACCCGTCCGCGGCTAGCGGAAAGATCGGGGGGTAGATATGGGCAAGGTAGGAACAGGTCTCTCCATGCCTCTCGACGGCTTCATCGCCGGGCCGAACGACGGCCCTGGAAATCCCCTGGGTGACGGCGGCGAGCGTCTCTTCGTGGTACTTCGACGACGACACCGAGTACACGATGCCGAGCGGCGCGATAACACTCAAGGTTTCGCGTCGTGAAGGAGGAATGACGGCGTGAAGCTGTTCCTGAAGTCCGCCGGTGTCGCGAACGAAAGGATGAGCCAGAGGTAACGGACGGGGCGGTATCACAACCCGGATCCACTCCTTTTAGGTGAGGTGAACAGCGCGACGATAGCTTATAACTAACCGGAAGATCCAATAACTTCGAAGGAAGGTACACAACGTGGTGGAGGAGAACGCGATCGACCCCGAACCGAAAGCCTATCGGAAGCGGCGCCCCGTGGACCGGCGGTGGCTGGCGCTGCTCCTGGTGTGCGGGGCGCAGCTCATGATCGTCCTGGACGGCACGATAGTGAACGTGGCGCTGCCGGCGATACAGAACTCCTTGGGCTTTTCGGAGACGGGGCTCTCGTGGGTGGTGAACGCTTACCTCCTCACCTTCGGCGGCTTCCTCCTTCTGGGCGGCAGGGCCGGCGACATCTTCGGACGCCGGCGGGTGTTCGCCTTCGGGCTCGCCCTTTTCACGGTCGCCTCGCTCCTGTGCGGACTGGCGGGCTCTCAGGGCCTGCTCGTAGCGGCGCGGGCTTTGCAGGGGATCGGAGGCGCGATCATCGCCCCCGCCGCCCTCTCCATCATCATCACGACATTCAAGGACCCGGCCGACAGGGCCAGGGCGATGGGAATCTGGGCGTTCGTCGTCTCCGGCGGCGCCTCCATCGGGGTCTTGCTCGGCGGCGTCCTCACGCAGACGATGGGGTGGCCCTGGATCTTCTTTGTCAACCTCCCCGTCGGCCTCGTCGCCCTCGCCCTGTGCCGCCCCCTCCTCAACCCCGACCTCGCGCCGGACAAGCGCGGCGGTTTCGACCTGCCCGGCGCGTTCCTCGTCACCGCCTCCCTCGTGGTAGCCGTCTACGCCGTCGTCGGAGCCGGTCAGAACTCGCCCGCCCTCACCGCGCTCCTACTCTTCGCGGCCGCGGCTCTCATGGTCGCTTTCGCGGCCGTCGAGCAGCGTACCAGCGCCCCGCTCATACCTCCGGGCATCTTCGCCCGCTCGCGCAACCTCACCGTCAGCAACGTAATCATGGCGCTCGCCGTCGTGGGGATGGTCGGGTGGTTCTTCTTCAGCGCCCTGTACTTCCAGAGGGTGCTCGGCTACGACTCTCTCGCCACCGGGCTGGCCTACCTGCCGGCGACCGTCGCGCTCGGGGTGATCTCTCAGGGTCCGGCAGCGAGAGCCGTGGACCGCTTCGGCATCAAGCCGACGATCATCGGGGGACTGGGCATGATGGCCGCGGGCCTTCTACTCTTCGCTCGGGCGCCGGTCGGGGGGAGCTTCCTCGTGGACGTCCTGCCGGGGATGCTCATCCTCGGGATCGGAGCGGCGTTCGGGTTCATGGCCGTGATCTTGGCTTCTACCACAGGCGTCCCGGATAACGAGGCAGGCCTCGCCTCGGGCCTCGTGAACACCTCCCAGCAGATGGGCGGCGCTCTGGGCCTCGCCGTACTCGCCGCCGTCGCCGCAGCCTACACCGCAATGACCACCGGCTCCCAATCAACCGTCGCCGCCCTCAACTCCGGCTACCATGCAGCCTTCATCGTGGGCGCGGTTTGCGTCATCGTCGGCGCTCTCCTCGCCGCCACCCAGCTACGCCTGCCAAAGGATGCCGGCCCGGAGTGATCCGGCACCCGAACACCGAAGCGCTACCGAACTGGTGGATGGATTGGTGGCTGGCTTGATGTATGGTTGCTTTACGAAGGACCAGCGCCAGCAAGGGGACCGAAAGCATGAGCACGCGCGTGACGGGCACGTTCGAGATAGTGACCTGGGAAGAGAAAACTTACGACGCGCAGGCCGGAACAAAGCTGACCCGCACGCACCTGACGAAGACTTTCCACGGCGACGTCGAGGGCACGAGCGCCGCCGAGATGCTTATGGCTTATGGCGCCGTGGAGGGCTCGGCCGCGTACACGGGCTTCGAGCGGGTGACTGCCAGCATCCATGGACGGTCGGGGAGTTTCGTGCCCACCATAGCGCGACCGCAGCTCGCGGCGCCCTGTCGTCCTCGCTCTCCGTCGTGCCAGACTCCGGGACGGGCGAGCT
>CALMWA010000056.1 GCA_937873125.1 uncultured Actinomycetes bacterium
GGCCCTGGAGAACGTGTCCGTCCGGGAGCTGGCACGGAACCACGATCCGGCAGTCCCGCGAGGGCTCCGCGATCCGCTATCCGAGTTGCTGGACGACCGGGATCTCGATTCGTTCGACTCGGCGGAGGCGGTCCTGAACCACGTGAGCCGGACGCCGGGAGCGCTCGGGCTCGTGCCGTGGGACGTCGTGACTCCCCAGGTCAAGACCCTAAAGGTGAACGGCGAGTCTCCACTAAACCCCGGCTCCGAGCCCCCCAAAGATTACCCGCTGGTTCTGGGAGACGCGCCCGGTCCGGACCCAGAGAAACTGCGCCGGCTGGTGCTGGCGGGAGACATAGTCCTGGACCGGGGCCTCCCCTACGCCGTGTACCAGATGGGCGGCGGCGAGAGTTTCCCCCTCGACGGCGGTTACGCGGCCGTCACCCGGCGCGGGGCCCTCCCGAGCCCCTACTCGGAGTTCGGGGTCATCCACCATTTCGGGGCCGAACGCCGGGGAGGGTCCGGGGACGTGCGCGAGTACCTCAAGAGCGCCGACCTCACGCTGGCGAACCTGGAGAACCCGGTGCTGGAGAACGCGGTGTGGCACCCCGAAGGGACGACCTTCAACGGAGACCTGCGACTGCTGCCCCTGCTGGAGTCCACCGGCATAGACGGCGTAACCCTCGCCAACAACCACGTCCTGGACGCGGGTGTCCCCGGACTCTCGGAGACTATGGCACACCTCAAACAGGCCGGCATCTCCCACGCGGGGGCCGGGCTGGACCTCGCCTCCGCCCGCGAGCCCATGATCTTCGACCTCGGAGGCACGAAGGTCGGCGTTCTCTCCTACCAGAACGTGCCCTCCTACGAGTGGGCCTGGGCCACGGAGGATATCCCCGGCACCGCGCCCCTACTGGCCGATATCGTGCGGGAAGACGTGCGGCGCTTGAAGTCCAGGGTGGACGTGGTCGCCGTTATGCCGCACTGGGGCGAAGAGTACACCGCGACCCCCGAGCCGGGGCAGGTGGATCTCGCGCACGAAGCCATCGATGCCGGGGCCGACTTCGTCGTCGGCGGCCACGCCCACTGGGCCAAGGGCATGGAGACGTACCGGGGGAGTCCGATCTTCTACGGCACCGGCAACTTCCTCTTCGACCAGGCCTGGTCCGAGGAGACCTCCACCGGCATCTTCGCGGAGATCACGCTGTACGAGAATCGCATCATTCAGTCCCGTCCGGTCCCGTTCATCGTCCTGGACCACGCGCAGCCCAACTTCCTCGTGCCGGAGGCGGGCGGTGGCCGCGCCTTGAGCACCGTCTTCTCCGCCTCCCTCGGCCCAGAGTTCGAATCGTACGAAGGACCTACACCAGGAGGTTCAGAATAAACGTCCGTGCGCGAGGCTGTTCGAGACTCACCTTCACCATCGGCGGCGAGGCGCTGCGAAGTAAGGACTGCGCCTTATCTGCGTCGGTAGCCCGCTTTCGGACGTGGATGCTAGATGCCTGACCGGCTCCATAATCTCCCACGCGGACTCTAAGCCGCCTCTCAGGAACGTCGCCTACGATTCCGGGCGAGAGATTAGAATACCGGCACGGGGATTAGTGAGGAGAAAATGCAACCGGGAACGCGGGTGCTGCTGGTGGAGGACGACCGTTCTATCGCCGGCTTCGTAGAGCCGGAGCTTGAGCGGTTGGGCTTCCGCGTGCGGTGCGCCTACGACGGGCTCTCCGGGCTGGAGGAGGCCCGGCGGTTCCGGCCCGAGCTGGTCGTTCTGGACATCATGCTGCCGAAGCTGGACGGCGTTGGGGTCTTGAAGCGGCTCGGATCGGAGGGAGACCGAACTCCGGTCGTAATGCTTACCGCCCGCGACACCACGATGGACAAGGTCCACAGCCTCGACCTCGGCGCCGACGACTACGTTACCAAGCCGTTCGAGATAGAGGAGCTGCTGGCCCGGATGCGAGCGCTGCTGCGGCGCGTGGAGGGAGAGGAGATCCTGCACGTCGCAGACCTGGAGGTCAACACCGCCACCCGCGAGGTGCGGCGC
>CALMWA010000057.1 GCA_937873125.1 uncultured Actinomycetes bacterium
TTCGCGGAGAAAAGGATCAAAACTCCCCGGTCCCTGCCGACCGGCGGGAGGGGCGAGATCGAGGACGCCGGCTGGCTCCTGCGGCACGCTTCCGGCGAGCGCACCCGGAACATCATAGAGCGCTACGATATCCGCTATGTGGTCCTCTCCAAGGAGTACCCAGGCACGGACCCGCGCTCCTTCACGCTCGAAGAGAACCTGTACCGTAAGGTGTTCGAGAATGAGACCGTAGTCATCTTCGCGCCGCGCGGCCAGATTTCCGCATAGCTTCACGCTTCCGCGAACAGAGAAAGCGCGGCGGCAATTCGGTTAGAGTACGTGAAGGGATACAGAGACGCTACGGAGATTCGAGGAGGCACTTTGGACATCAAGGCGGCGGTGGCGTTCGGGGCGGGCGAGCCCCTGAAAATCGAGACGGTGCAGTTGGACGGTCCGAAGGCCGGGGAGGTGCTGGTCGAGATCAAATCCACCGGCGTCTGCCACACGGACGAGTACACCCGCAGCGGCGCGGACCCGGAGGGGCTCTTCCCATCTGTGCTGGGGCACGAGGGCGCGGGAGTGGTGGTCGAGGTGGGACCAGGCGTAACGAATCTCAAGGAGGGGGACCACGTGATCCCGCTCTACACCCCCGAATGCCGGGAGTGCGAGTATTGCCTGAACCCGAAGACGAACCTCTGCCAGGCCATTCGCACGACCCAGGGGCAGGGTTTGATGCCCGATGGCACGAGCCGCCTCTCGCTGAACGGCGACCCGCTCTACCACTACATGGGGACCTCGACGTTCGCCACGCACAGCGTCGTACCGGAGATCGCGCTGGCGAAGATCCGGGAGGATGCCCCGTTCGAGAAGGTCTGCTACATCGGCTGCGGCGTCACCACCGGCGTCGGGGCGGTCGTGAACACCGCGAAGGTGGAGCCGGAGTCGAACGTCGTGATCTTCGGGCTCGGCGGCATCGGGCTGAACGTCGTGCAGGGCGCGAAGATGGTCGGGGCGGACAAGATCGTGGGCGTGGACATCAACCCGGCGCGCAAGGAACTGGCCGAGAAGTTCGGGATGACCCACTTCGTGAACCCGAAGGAGGTCGAGGGAGACCTCGTCCCCTACCTCGTGGACTTGACCGGCGGCGGCGCGGACTACTCCTTCGAGTGCATCGGGAACGTGGACGTGATGCGGCAGGCTCTTGAGTGCTGCCACAAGGGCTGGGGCGTCTCGGTCATCATCGGCGTGGCGGGGTCGGGAGAGGAGATCTCCACCCGCCCCTTCCAGCTCGTCACGGGCCGTAGCTGGCGGGGCAGCGCCTTCGGCGGCGCCCGCGGCCGGACGGACGTGCCGAAGATAGTGGACTGGTACATGGAGGGTAAGCTCAACATAGACGACCTCATAACCCACACCATGCCCCTCGAAGACATAAACACCGCCTTCGACCTGATGCACCGGGGCGAGTCTATCCGAAGCGTCATCAACTTCTAGAGGGAGAGGCCTTGCCTACAGAATTCACTACACTGAGCGAACACGCCTGCTTCGGCGGCGCCACGAGCTTCCACGAGCACCACTCCGAGTCCTGCGACGCCCCGATGCGCTTCGCGGTCTATACCCCGCCGCAGGCCGCCGAGCGTCCGGTCCCCGTCCTCTACTACCTCAAGGGCCTGCCCCCCACCGAGACAAACTTCGCGGAAAAGAGCGGCGCCCAGCGATCAGCAGCGCTCGCAGCGACGACCGCGGGCTGTGCGGCCGGCGCCGCATACGGCTACGAGACGGGCGACGCAGCGACCCTGAACGAACTCGGC
>CALMWA010000058.1 GCA_937873125.1 uncultured Actinomycetes bacterium
TTGTCTTCGAACCTATCTATCTGAACACGCATATGCATCATGTTAGCAGGTTGAATCCAGGGCAAAAGCGTCCTCGCAAACCGCCGGAACAGTGGAAAGCCCTCTCACCAATGATACTTCTCTCCACGACCGATCTTCACCGCCCGGTAGAGCTGTTCGAGCAATACCACCCGCGCCAGCGCGTGCGGCAGCGTTGCGGCCCCGAAAGACCACGCCTCGTCCGCGCGCTCCAAAACGTCCGGGGCGAGCCCCAGCGGCCCTCCAAGCACGAACACCACGTGGCTCCTCCCCGCCGACCCGAGCACGTCCAGCCTGCGCGAGACCTTCTCCGAGGAGAGGTGCACGCCCCGCTCCCGATCCAGGACGACGACGTGAGCCCCTGACGGCAGATTCTTTAGGAGACGCGCGGCCTCGGCGGCGAGAACCTCGTCCCGGTTCCGGCGGTTCATGTCCTCTTCGGCGACCTCGACAACACGAACCGGGAAGTGGCGACGAATCCGCTCCGCGTAATCCTCGCAGCCATCAGCAGCCCAGCCCCTCACCTTACCGACGGCGACGATGGTGACGCGCCGGATCACGCTACTCCACCTCGAAGAGCTGCTGCCCGCCACCGTAACCGTAGACATAACCGGGCTCGGCCAGTGGCTCCCCCACCTCGATGTTTGGAGTTGGATGCCCGTGGATCGCTGCCCGGACCCGCACTCCGCCATGTCCCGCCTCCCGGAGCGCTCGGCTCACGGTGCCGCAGGCACGAGCGGGCGAGTTGTTCGTCCGCGAGAGGTGAGCTAGGACGAGGTCTTTCAGACCACGCGAAGCGAGGTCTAAGGCCGCCTCCGCTGCCTGGTGGTTTGATAGATGTCCGTTCGGCGAAGAGATCCTGCGTTTCAGGTCCGCCGAGTACGGTCCCCGCCGCAGCCACTCGATGTCATGGTTCGCTTCGAGCACCGCCACGTCGGCGCCCCGCATCCAGCGCAACACCTCTGGGGTGACCTCACCTAGATCCGTGGCGACTACGACACAACGTTCGCCGTCCGTCAGACGCAGACCGTAGGTCTCCGCATCATGCGGCACCGGAAAGAACCGGGCTTCGAGACCGCTAACTTGCAGCGGGTCGCCGGGCGCTACCGTAACGGCGTTCAGCTTCTCGCCCACGCCGGGCGCCGCGAACACCGGCAAGTTCCGCTCGCGCACCAGAGAGGGTACGCCGGAGGTGTGGTCCGAGTGTGCGTGGGTCAGGAGAACCGCACCAACGTCGTCCAGGCTGAGTCCGATGCGAGCGAGCAAGCCGCGGATGCGCCGACAGGAGAGGCCCGCGTCCACGAGGATACCGCCGGTATTGGACGCGATGTACGTTACATTGCCCGAGCTACCGCTCGACAGGACACTCAGCCGCAAGTTCGCCTTTCGACGTGAAAAATTCGGTAGCGCCGCGACGTGCGGACGCTTCGAGGGATCATAGCATGCAGGACGCCGATCCTAAACGTCTCTCTCGACCAGCTCTCCTCGGACAATGAGACGCTCGGCGTAGTCCGGTAACGTGCAGGTCTGAAGCGAAATGACCGATTTCCCCTCGACCGGATTCAGGCTCTCCACGTTGTCCGGATCGACCACTTTCTGTTCCCGCATCTCGTATACGTAACGGCCGCCATCCGAGTCGGTGACGACGATCTCATCGCCCTCCACCAGCTCGTCGAGCCTGAAGAAGACGTAGTACGAACCGGTGTCCGGGTAGCCGATCCGATGCCCCGCGATAAACGTGTTCGCGCCCTTCTGCCAGGGGAAGCCCGTGGCCGGTACGTGGACGGCGGACTTCGTCAGGTCATCCTCCGAGGTGGAGTTGTAGACCGGCACGTCATACAAATCTATCTTCGGAACACTCAGGTAGAGCGTCTTATCTTCGGGGCCGCCGGGATCGCGCCCGAAATTGAACGGCTTGACGGCCGGTATGGCACCCGCGCTGGAACCGGCCTGGACGAGGTTCTTCGGCGTCTCGGGGTTTCCTTCGGAGTAGAAGTCCCGGAACTTCGGGACTTTTTCCAGAGCATCCTTTGCGACCTTGCCCTCTATCGGCGCCTGGGTCTTCTGAGGCTCGTCCGCCTCTTGCGAACTGTCCTTTTTCGCCTGCTTCCTGTCGGCATTCTCGGAGTTGGTGGCTTTCACGGCCGCGCCGATAGCCGAGTACTCCGTCATGTTGAAGGCGGCGCCTTCGGGGATTGGAGCGCCGTCTTCGTTGTAGATCGCCCACTGCTCACGGCCGCCGTCGTACCGGATGCCGACCGGGTGGTCGTTGTAGATCCCGCCTTCTCCACTCGGGTTCCAGTTCTGGGTAAGTGAAAGAACGGCGTCAGGCTTGCCATTGGAGAATGGACGATCAACGTAGACGCTACCGTCAACGACGGTGTCCGGTGTAGCCCGGAGTACGAGAGTCTCCGTCTTCGCCGACTTCCGCGTAACGGACACGTTGAAGGCAGCGCCTTTGGGCATCTCCGCCCTATCTTGGTTGAAAACGGCCCACCTCTCGCGGTCGGCGTCGTACCAGACGCCCACGGGGTGGTCGTTGTAAATACCACCCTCGCCGCCCGGATTCCAGTTGGGGGTGACGGAAAGTACCGCGTCAGGGTCTCCGTTGGTCAACGGGTGGTCTATGTACGTGCTGTTTCCGGCAGTGTTCCCGGACCCGGCCCGCTGAACGAACACCAGGCCGTCCGTCTCCGCGGGTTCCTGCACAACAGCGGCGTTGAAGGCGGCCCCTTCAGGCATCTCCGCCCGGTCCTGGTTGAAGATCGCCCACTTTTTCCGGCCGGTGTCGTACCATACGCCTATCGAGTGAGCGTTTTCGACGGTGTCGCCGCCCGGTATCCGCGCATGGGTTACGAACAGAGCAGCGTCAGGGTTTGCGTTGGTCAGCGGATCGTCTATGTAGGTGCTGTTTCCCGCGATGTTCCCGGCCCCGGAACGATGGACCAGCACAGTTTCGTCTTCTGGATCCGAGGCTGTCTGCCGCGACCCGGTCTGCTTTGAAAGAGTATCGTTGCCGGCTGAGTTTGTCTCGCTGACGGCATCCTTTTTCGCTGCCGAGTTTCCGGCTTTGTCGTCGCCGGCGTTGCCGATGGCACTGCCGCAGGCGGCCCCGAGTAAGAGCGCGCAAAAGAGGAGCAGGGTAGCAACTACCCTGCTCCCGTAAAGCGTTGTGCGGCCAACGAGCATTATCGCCCGTCCCAGCAGGCTTTAGACCCGGCCGAAGCTGGTGCGGTCGCGATACTCCGCGCCGCCGGTATCCATCATGCCGCCCATGCCCAGGAACGGAGCAACGGCCGCGAGGACCTCATCCATCGTGAGGCTGGCGGGCATGGCTTCGTTAGCCGGAGGCACGACACCGAGCAGGTTGTTCACCGCGACGACGTGCTCGCCCTCCACACCGGCGATGCTGCCGGCGGCGGCGAGGATGTCCGGGCTCTCGATCAGGGTGGCGGCGCCCAGATACGCACCGACTCCGACCGGTTCGAAGGTCGCGGCCAGGTTCAGGATCGAGTCCTGGCTGGAGAACGCGTCTGCCGGGAAAGTGAACTCCGGCTTCTCGACCGGCTTGGCACCGGCGCCTTCCAGCAGACCGATGATGGCGTCCACGTGCTGCTGCTCGTGGTCGGCGAGGTTCTCGACCACGCCGGCAGCGTCTCCGGACAGAACGCCCGAGTCAACGGCCTTCGCGTAGAACTCGGCCTCGAGGTACTCGAGCGTGAGGGCGAAGTTGGCGATCTCTACGTCGCCGCCGCCGCTCTGGGCGCTGGCCTTGCGGGTTAGTACGGTCGAGCCGACCGCGGTACCCGCCGCCGCGAACGCGAGAGCCTTGAAAAAGTCCCTCCGGGTCGCGGGCTGGGCGAATGCTTCCACGCCCGGCATGTTTATCGTGTGCTTATCCACGTTAATCTCTTTCCTCCCTTAACCGGTTATGCCGAATGGCTTGACGGCCTCCTGGACATCCCCGATAGGCAGAGCCTTCTCGAAAGCCAGGTCGTTCGGCGGGTTAACACCGTTCAGGATGTTGATCGCGACACGGTGCTGGCACTCGGCGTTGTGAATCGAGATCGCCGCCGCCAGTATGTCCTTGCTCTCCAGCGCCGGCGCCGCGCCCTGATACGCTCCGATGCCGACAGGCTCGAAGGTCGCCGCCAACTCCAGGAACGCCGCCGGGTCGGCGAACACGCCGTCCGGGAAGGTGAACTCGGGGGTCGCCGGAACTTCGGCGCCGAGGCTTCCGAGCGTCGCCGCGATGGCCTCCGCGTGGGCGATCTCATGGTCCCGGATCGCCGCTATCTGCGCCAACGTGAACTCGTCGAAAATCCCCGAATCAGCGCCCGTCTGATAGAAGACGCCCTCTAGCTGCTCCAGCAGATAGGCGAACTGCAGGATCGCCACGTCGCCCAGACCCTCGTAGGTCGTGTAGGGCTGATCACCCTCCTGGGCGTTCGCGTACCGCGCGGCAACCCCGAAACCACCGATGCCCGCCGCGCTGATCGCGGCCGTGGCCCAACCGGCGGTCTTCAAGAAGTTGCGCCGCGAATACTCCCGGTCTGTGGCGACCGAGGCCGTGCGGCTCTCTACTTCACTCATCGACATTACTCTCCTTCCGGGCTCTTACGCCCACTCGACGTCGATGTCTTATTGCGCTCTACGGAAGCAGGTGAGGCCCAGATCACCGGAATCTACATCTTTTGGGCCAAAATCGTAATAATTTCGTAATGCCACTCTCGCTGATGTCCTGATAGCACAAGTCACGAACATCGAGGTAACCGGATGATCCAGGGTTGACGCAGTCCCGTACAATGCACATATGGCAAAGCGAACCCGAAACTACCTCACGCTCGCGGACGAGGATTTAATCTCGTTGGCGGAGACCGGTGATGCCGAAGCGTTCGCCGCGCTCTATGACCGACACGGGCGGGCGGCGTATTCGCTCGCGTACAGGATGATGGGAGAGAAACAGGCGGCGGAGGATCTCGTGCAGGACGTGTTTCTGAAAGTCTGGCGGTTGACCGGTAGCTACCGGGCCGAACGCGGCAGCGTACGAACCTGGATCCTCTCCATCGTCCATAATCGGGGGATAGACCAGATCCGGTCGTCCGCCAGCCGCCGCAGGACACAGGACAAGATCGAAGCGTCCGCCACCAAGTCGCAGCCGAGCGAAGCGTTCTCCGAGGCCTGGCGTAACACGCAGCGGGACCAGGTTCGGGACGCGCTCACCTCTCTGCCCCCCGAACAACTGAAGATCCTGGAGCTTGCGTATTTCTCAGGCTACACGCACATCGAGATCTCCGAGCTTCTAGACTTGCCGCTTGGTACGGTCAAGGGCCGGATGCGGCTGGGACTCAAGAAGATCAAAGCCTACTTCGACTCCCGCAACATGGCGGTGCCGGGATGACGGAGGAGAACATGAACCAGGCACGCTTCGAAGAGTTGAAGGAGGCCTACGTCTTAGGAGCCCTCCCCGACGACGAGCGACGGGTTTTCGAGGAATACTTGAGAGACCATCCCGAGCATCAGGCCGAGGTGGACGAGTTGAGCGGTCTCGCGGGACTCCTCGCGCTCTCGACCCACGAGATGGAACCTCCGCCGCACCTGCGCCGCAACCTGATGGCGGTGGTGGAGAGCGAGGCCCGCCTCAGCCACTCGGCCACCCGGCGCGAGGCGCGCCGCTCGGTACTCGAACGGCTGTCGGGTCTGTTCACCGCGCAGCGGTTCGCCCTTGGCGCGGCGGCGCTAGCCGTGGTAGGGCTACTCTCCTGGAACCTCGTCTTGCAGGGTACGGTAGACGACCTCGAAGGCGAAGTCGCAAAGTCCGAGAACGTCCGGCCGCAGCCCTCCGGGAGTGAGACCGTCAAGCTCAAGGGATCGGCGGCCACGCAGGATGCCCGTGTTGAGCTCGTACGGCTCGAAGACCAGCGAACTATCCTCGTCGCACAGAATCTGCCCCCCATCGAGCAGGGCAGGACCTATCAACTTTGGGTCATAGACGGCGATAATCCGAAACCAAGCAGCACCTTCAAGACCGGAGACAACCTGATCTCGACGCCGGTGAGAAGCTCTCTCGAAGGCGCCGACACGGTAGCGATAACCATCGAACCGGCCGGAGGCTCTCAAGCCCCGACCAGCACCCCCATGATGTCCGCGAAGCTTTAAACCCAATGCTCTCCTGAGGTTTCAATAGCACCGCAAAAACGCTCTGGCAGACTCGTTTACCCTTCATGCTCGTGGGTACAATATTTTTAGGAAACGGGAGCAAGGAAAGGAGAGCACATGTCCGTAGCGAGAGTAGTTGAGATCAGCGCGATCTCCCAAAGTAGCTTCGAGGATGCCATTCAAGAAGGTGTGAGTCGGGCTACCAGCACACTGCGCGGTGTCGAAAGTGCGTGGGTCAAGGACCAGAACGTTATGCTGGAGAACGGCAACATCACCGGCTACAAGGTCAACCTCGAAGTAACCTTCGTCCTGGATGACAATCAGGCTGTAAGCTAGCCTAAGAAGGGAATTAGTGAACGAAGCGTCCCGGCCAGGTGGCCGGGACGCTTCGTTGTGAGGACCCGTTTCATGGCGGATCATTAGCAGCCAGCCAGTCGAGCGCGACGGCAGCGGTCCAGGACTGCCGTAGGGAACCGAGAGGCTCGCCAGTGAACGGCTCGAAGTACTCAGCGAGCCCCTCTTCGGAGAGTTGCGTAAGGGCTGCGTGCCGAAGAGCAGCCGCCGGGCGAGTCTCGCCTGCGCGCCGGAGCGACCACCAGAGCAGCCAGTGGATCATCGGCCACGTCGGCCCCCGCCAGTAGCTGCGCGGCCGGAAGCCATTCTCGACCGGACTGGCCGACGGCGGGAGCGGCCACCGCAGCAGCCGGCCACCGGCAAACCGTTCAGAGAAAAGTGTTTCCACCAATCGTAGTTGGCGAGCGCGTTCGACTCTACCCGCGATCAGCTCGGAGAAGCCCGCTATGGTGCTGGCCCGCAACGCTTCGCCGCTGCGGAGGTCCAGATCCAGCGTCAGACCGAGGTCTTCGTCCCAGCGGCTCCGTAGTCCCCGGCGCCCGCGTTCGGCCCACGCACCGATCTCGGCCCGCTCAGCCTCCGGAGCGCTCACCAGTTCGGATATTTCCATCAGAGCCTCGTTCGCCGCTATCAGGATCGCGCTGGCAAGCACGTCCTTGACCAAAAATGGATGATTGTCGTACAAACGTTGCTCGTCACAACGGGCGCGCTTGATCGACTCGACAAGCCAGATGTAGCGGTCGTATTCGAAGCCGGTCGGACGTTCTTCCGAGTCCGGGACGTGCTGGAGGTCTCGGCGCACGTACTCCGGCATCTCCCCCACCACAATACTCTGCATAACGTCGTCCCACCGCGGCGAGTTGTCAGTACCACTCTCCCACGGATGGTAGATCGTAACAAGACCGGACTCCTCCGGGTCTCTATACGTCAGCAGGTATCGGTGCCAACTCAAAAGCTTCGGATACATGCCGCGCAAGAACTCCAGCGCGATGCCTACCTTGTTCTTTCGCACGGCGACTTCCCAAACGTGCCGGGCCGCAACGGCGTGTATCGGCGGCTGGCACAGGGCGCTGGTGTACGGCGGCGCGGGAGGCGCGTCGGGGAACTTGCCCGCGCTCGACCAGTGCTCCGCGCCGGGGAAGTAGCTGCCGGGCGGCGCGTCGGGGTTGAAAACGATGTGCGGTACCTTCCCCGTCGTCCACTGATGGTCGAATAGGCTCGTCAGTTCCCTCGCGGACCGCTCCACGTCCAGATGAGCCAAACCGATAGCGATAAACCCTGTATCCCAGCTCCACTGATGCGGGTAGAGATCGTGGGAGGCGCGGGTCCAATCTCCCATATCGTTCTCCCGCAACACGGATTCCGCTGCCTCGGCCAACCACGCAAAATCCGACGCCGGCGAGCCGGCAGCTAGACTCAAGCGGCACTCTCTATATCTGGACTCCCCATATTGTCGCTCATGTTACCAGAGCCACGTGGACACCATCGCGAACGGCATGGGTGAGCGCACACTGTATTCGGCCGGCGGCTGGCTTACATTTCGAGCATGATACGAATCGGCTATCCAACCCAGAACCTGACAATACCGGCGAGCACGAACCGCACGCTCCGGCTCGCCAGCCTCTCAGACGAGGAGAAGGTGCGGGGGCTCGTGCGCGAGAACCTTGCGGGGCTGCGCAAGATTCTAGAGTGGAACGCCCGGCATCAGGTTGGACTGTTCCGCATAGGGCAGAGTTTGATCCCCTTCGCCTCCCACCCCGCCTTCCCGTACGACTGGGAGGTCGAACACGGCGACGCGCTGCGCGAGGTCGGCGAACTCGCCCGAAAGCTTGGCATCCGCCTCAGCATGCACCCCGGCCAATACATCCAGCCGGGCAGCCTCAAGCTCGAGGTCGCCGAACGAAGCCTGGTCGAACTGCGCTACGTCGCGCGGGTCTTTGATCTTATCGGCAGCCGGGACTCCGTGCTGGTGCTGCACATGGGCGGCGCGTACGAAGACCGCACCACGACAGTCCGTCGCTTCGTGGAGAAGTTGCTATCAGAGTCCAGCGTGCTGCGCTACCTGGCCCTGGAAAACGACGAGAGGATCTGGACGGCGGAGGAAATCGTCACGACGGCCACCGCTCTGGGCGTTCCGGCGATCACGGACACCCTCCACCACGCTCTCAACGCCGGAGGTCTCTCTCTGAGAGAGGCGCTCGAGCTTTCGCTACCAACCTGGAGTGTCCGGGACGGGAGGCCGAAGCCACATCTCTCCAGTCAGGATCCCGCCAAGCAACCCGGCGCCCACTCCTACACTATCGACCTCGGGGACTGGGATGCCCTCGTGGACGCCCTCGAAAGACAGGACGCGGACGTTATGGTCGAGGCAAAGGGCAAAGAGCAGGCACTCATTCCCCTAGGTCTCGTGGTCGAGTAAGATTCAGCGGCAAGCCGGCCATTACCTCTGGGGATACTATGCACGAGAACCCGAGTAACGAAGAGATAAGGAACCTACTGGAGAGTTCGCGCACGGTAGCCGTAGTGGGACTCTCGGACAAACCGTACCGCACCAGCCACGCTATCGCGCGAGTTCTACAGAGCTTCGGGTTCCGAATCTTCGCGGTCAACCCGACCCTCGACGCGCCGGTGCTCGGCGAGCATCCCTACGCTTCGGTACAGGAGATTGGGGCTCCCGTGGACATCGTGGATGTGTTCCGCAGAGGTGAGAAAGTTATGCCGGTAGCCGTTGATGCGGTGGCCGCCGGCGCGCGGGCGCTGTGGATGCAATCGGGCGTCGTGAACGAAGAGGCCGCAGCCTATGCCGAAGGCCACGGTCTCACCGTGATCATGGACCGCTGCATCAAGGTGGAGTACGCCGCCCTCGTCGGCCGCTGAATCGGGCATGGCCGTGCTCCAGGTCTTCGTCTACGGAACCCTCAAACGCGGCCAGCGCAACCACGACCACTACTGCCGGGGCGCCACCGATATTGTTCCGGCCACCACAGCCGGACAGCTCTTCGAACTACCGTTCGGGTTCCCCGGTATACGGGTCCCGGATAGCGCCATCCGCGCCGTGGGCTCGGC
>CALMWA010000059.1 GCA_937873125.1 uncultured Actinomycetes bacterium
AACAGCGCCATCGGCGCGCCGATGGAGGCCCTGATCCTGACCTGCCTCGCCAAGAACCCCGACGACCGCCCCTCGGCAGAACAAGTCCAATCCCGGCTCGCGGAGATGGCGGAAGAGCCGGAAGACACTCGGCTCTACGCCGCCCCACCACCAACGGAGCCCACACGCCCGACTCCCCAGGCAGCGACGCAGGCCGCAGCCTCACGCAACGTGGGACATCCGGCGGGAAGCCGGAGCAGGTTCCGGCCGCTCCTCGCCATCCTCGCTCTTCTAGGCATCCTCGCCCTGGTCGCCGCCATAGCCCTGCCGTCGCTCCTCGATAGCAGCGGCGGAAGCGTGGGGACCGTGAACCAACCGGACGGCGGGCGGCCCTCAGATCCCGCGAACGCGCCGAACGACGGCGGAGGCGGCGACCAGCCGCAGGCCACGGCGCCCGACCCGGAGCCTACGCAGACACCGCCGGAGGAGACGCCGCCGCCCGAGCAGACGACCGAGCCTACGCAGCCGGACGGACTCACGGAAGAGGCGGCGGCGCGGACGGTGGAGAACTTCTACAGCACGGCAGCCGGCGATAACTACGAGAGCAGTTGGGACTTTCTCTCTTCACGTTACCAGCAGGAGCTAGGAGCGCGGGAGAACATGACCAGCCAGTTCAGTACGCTGGAGAGCATCACGTTCACCAGCGGCCCAACTCCCCAGGTGGACGGCGATACGGCGACGGTTTCGTTTACCACCAGGGCTGTACACACGGATCGGGTGGAGACGCCGAGCCTGACGGCGACGCTCGTCAACGAGGGCGGCGAGTGGAAAATAGATCGTCTTGGCTAGTACAAGAATAAGAACACATCGGCTCACGAGCCGGCGCATATAATGGACGCAAGCTAAGGAAGGGAACGCTCCTGAAGACCATACTTACTGCGCTCTTCTCCGCCATCATCGGCGGTCTGGTGGCCGCTCTGCTCGTCTTTATCGGTATGTCCGGCGTGGGAAATGAGAGCGCGGACGGCGGCCCGGCGCCGAAAGACGTCACGATCACCGAGGCCGCGCCGGAGGATGGGAAGAAGTCCACACAGTCAGCCTCCGGGTCTGGGACGTCGGTCCGGGACGTGTACACGCAGGATGGTCCCGGCGTGGTGAGCGTGGACGTGGCCTCCACGGAGCTTGGTCCGGGTGGTGGTTCGGGCTTCGTCCTGGACAAGAACGGCTACATCATCACCAACCAGCACGTCGTGGACGGCGCCGACGGCGTCTCCGTGCGGTTCGCGAGCGGCTCGCGCAAGGACGCGGAGGTGGTGGGCGAAGATCCCTCGACCGATGTGGCGGTCCTGAAGGTGGATGCGCCGAAAAACACGCTCCGACCTCTCACGCTCGGCGACTCGGAGAACGTAACGGTGGGGGACCCAGTGATCGCCATCGGCAACCCGCTCAACGTGGGCCTGAGCGTCACGACCGGGATCATCAGCGGCACGGGGCGTCCGATAAAGGCGCCGAACAACTACACCATCTCTGACGCTGTCCAGACGGACGCCGCCATAAGCTCCGGCAACTCCGGCGGACCGCTGCTCGACGCGCGGGGCGCCGTCATAGGGATCAACTCGCAGGTCGCCTCGGCCGGGAGTGAGGGTGTGGCGCAGGGCGTGGGCTTCGCTGTCCCCATAAATACCGTAAAGGGTGTGGTGGAGCAACTCATCACCAACGGCGAGGTCGCCCACGGCTACATAGGGGTGCGGATGTTCCAGGTCGGCATTGAGGAGTTGCGGGCCTATACCACCCTCTCCGAAGCGAAGTTCCGCGAAGAGTACGGCCTGCCGGCGTACGGGGCCATAGTGAGGGAGGTCTTGCCGAATGGTCCGGCGGACGATGCAGGCATATCGGGCGGGGGAGGCAAGGAGAGAGAGATAGCCGGCGGTGCGGTGCCTCTTGGCGACGTGATCACGGCTGTCGAAGGAGAGCGCGTCTCCGGCCCCGACGACGTTATAGCCGTCGTCAACGCCCTGAAACCCGGCGACACACTCGACCTCACCGTAATGAAGCCCGGTGGAGAACCGCGGCAGGTCGAGGTGAAACTCGGCACGCAGCCGGAAGGAGCTTAGAGCGAAGCCGCTCATCCCTGGCTGTCAAGCCACAGCGCATTCCCACTGTTGAGGAAGACTCTCGCGGTCTCCTTCAGACCTTGGCTACTCTGAGCAGTTCACCAGGAAAGCAAAGGTCAGTAAAGGGTAAAGGGTTCGCTTGGTCGAGGCCGAGCAAGAGTCGCTGCATCTACGGCTGCAACTACGTACGCCGCTCGTGCTGCTTACGCTGCCCGTACCGGGTCATGCCCCGCGGCTTGTACACCGACAGAATCATGGGCACAAGCAACACCATCAGACCGCCACCGGCGTGGGCTACGAGCGAGATCCGCGCCTCGCGGAGGGCGCTACTGGACAATCTCGTCTCTGCCGCTGCGTCTGCTAGGTAGCTAATTGGCTCCATCTGCAACAGCAAGACAATGATGGCAACGACGGTTATCAGCAGTTTCATCAGGACCCAATAGTGCCGGAACAAGCCCCACCGGGTACCCAGTGCCTGAACAAGCCCGGTCAGCAGCGAGGCCAGGGCCAGCGGGACGATGACGAACCAGGCGATCAACTCCATCGCGAGATAGGCGGCACGCACCATCTGAGCATCCTGGCTGGTCAGACCGGTGACGGCGAGAGCCAGGAAGGCAACGACCGCGCCGAGCCAGCCGACCGAGGAAGTGACATGCGCGGTGAGAGCGAACTTGCGGAGACGTGGTGTCATGCTCATCAGTAGGCGCCCTCGCGCGATGTGTGGTCTGCTGTGACGCTGGAGGACGGTGTGTAGCTACCAGCGTCACCGGACGGTGCGTGACGACCTGGACCGTGCTCACCACCGCCGATGAATTGCAGTACTACAAACAGCAGGACCAGGACGATCGCGATGATCCCAAATACCTTCACCCAACGTGGGATGCTGGTGGTCGATCCGCGGTCGGGCCCCACGCCGGTGTTGTCGCCGGTGTCGTCGGGGTAGCGGGGCGGGTCAGTCATGTGTGTCCTCCTCTGCGACGCGCGGTTGTCGAGGCTTTCAATCACGACGATAGTTTATCGAGACAATATGTCGATGTCAAAACATAATGTATCAACATGGTCGTCATGTATACTGGGGTGGTGCCGAAGCTGTGGAACGAGACGATCGAGGCGCACCGCCGTGAGGTGCGTGACGCGATATTGGACACCACTGCGGCGCTGGTGGCCGAGCACGGGCTGCTGTCGGTGACGATGTCGCAGATCGCTGAGAAGACCGGCATCGGACGCGCGACGCTGTATAAGTACTTCTCGGATGTCGAAGCGATCCTGCTCGCCTGGCACGAACGACACGTCACCGGCCACCTCGAATACCTCGCCGAAATCCGGGACCAGGCCGGCGACGCGCGTGAGCGGCTCGAAGCCGTGCTCGAGGCCTACGCACTCATTCAGCACAAGCGTCACGCTACCGAACTCACGGCGCTCTTGCATCGAGACGAGCATGTCGCCCAGGCGCAGCAGCGTCTCACGGACATTATCCGGGGCCTGCTGACCGAGTGCGCAGAGACCGGCGACACCCGGGACGATGTCGCGCCTGACGAGCTCGCGAGCTACTGCCTCCACGCCCTCACGGCGGCCAAAAGCCTCCCGTCCAAGGCCGCGGTCCGCCGGCTCGTTACGGTCACTCTGGCTGGGTTACAGCCCCGTGCCTGACGCCACGCGTTCGCCGGTGTGCTGACGCGTTTGCTTCGGATGAGGCATGATGGTAGAGTCTCGGCCTGCCGCTCGGGGCATCTTACGAAACCTACGAGGCGGCGTCGTAAAGGGGTTCCGGAAAGCCGCGACGCGGTCTCTCCGGAGAGAGCTTTGGGGGTATTGTGGCACGGGGCAGAGTGAAGTGGTTTTCCGACGAGAAGGGTTACGGTTTTATAGAGGCCGAAGGGGGAGAGGATCTCTTCGTCCACTACTCCGAGATAACCGGCGATGAATTTCGCACCCTTCAAGAGGGCAGCGAGGTCGAGTTCGACGTCATAGAAGGTCAGAAAGGCAAGCAGGCCTCAAAGGTCGAAGTAGTAGGGTAGAAGACCGGAAAAGCCGATATCCAACACGAGGCCGGGACGCGCTAGTACCCGGATTCTCTTGTCTCAGGAGGTAGTTTGGCCGAGAAGAGTGGTGACCTCAAGCGGATCGCCGCTTACGAGGCCGTTGACTCGAACGTGCGGAGTGGGATGACGGTCGGTCTCGGGACGGGGTCTACGGCCAGTCACGCGGTACGCAGGATCGGGGAGCTGTTGCAGAGTGGTGAACTCGCCGACGTGCGGGGGATACCGACTTCGGAGCGGACGGCCTCGCTCGCCGCTGAGGTCGGCGTCCCGATAGTCATGCTCGCCGAAGCGCGTCCCGACATAACCATAGACGGGGCGGATGAGATCTCCCCGTCACTCGACGTGATCAAGGGCTACGGTGGCGCGCTCCTGCGAGAGAAGATCGTCGCCGCCGCTGGCCGGGGCGGGCTCGTAATCGTCGCCGACGCCTCCAAGCTCAAGAACCCTCTGGGCGACGGGCCGCTCCCGGTCGAGGTCGAACCCTTCGGGTGGCAGGCGACGTTCGACGCTTTAGCTTCCCTGGGCTGCGAACCTTCGCTTCGCATGGGGTCCTCGGACTCCTCGCGGCCTTTCGTTACCGATGGCGGCCACTACACCGTGGACTGTCTCTTCCCCTCGATAACCGAACCGGCCACGCTGGAGATCGAGATAAAGCGTATCCCCGGCGCTCTTG
>CALMWA010000060.1 GCA_937873125.1 uncultured Actinomycetes bacterium
GCCGGGCTTCACGAAGAACTCCATCTCCATCTGCTCGAACTCGCGGGTGCGGAAGATGAAGTTGCCCGGTGTGATCTCGTTCCGAAAGCTCTTGCCCTGCTGCGCGATCCCGAACGGAACCTTTACCCGGCTCGTCTGCATCACGTTCTTGAAGTTCACGAAGATCCCCTGCGCCGTCTCCGGCCGCAGGTATGCCACGTTCTCCGGTCCCTTGACCGGCCCCGTATACGTCTCGAACATCAGGTTGAACGGCCGCACCGGCGCGAAGTCCCGGCCGCCGTCCATCGGGTCCTTTATCCGGTCATCCGACTGGATGATCTCGGTCAGTTCCTCGGCGTTCTTGCCCTCGGCGTCGATGTCGGTGGCGCCCTCGATGAGGTGATCGGCGCGGTAGCGGCGCCCGCTGGTGCGGCTCTCGACCAGCATGTCGTTGAAGGTCGCGGTGTGGCCGGACGCCTCCCAGACCTTCGGATGCATGATGATCGCGGCGTCTATGCCGACCACGTCGTCACGCATGTGGACGGTACGGCGCCACCACTCCTCCTTGATATTGCGCTTCATCTCCACGCCGAGGGGGCCGTAGTCGTAAGAGGAGCGGAAGCCGCCGTAGATCTCCGAGCTCTGAAACACAAAGCCCCGCCGCTTGCAGAAGGCGACTAGCTTGTCCATCGTTACGGTCTGCGACACGGGACCCTCCGAACTGTTAGATGCAAAACACTTATAAGAGTCCGGCAAGTATAGCTCAGGGGATGAGAGTGTTTGGGTCTGTAGAGAGTTCGTTTTGAGACGTAAAGGTTATAATGCCGGGATGGAAACTTTGCTTGCAGCTGGCACTGGTGTAGGTCTCTCCTCGGTAGCGGGGGTGCGGGCTTATCTGCCGCTCGCGCTCGTCGGGCTGTTCGCCCGGCTGGGCCTGTTCGAGATACCGGCGCCCTTCAATCTGCTGGATAACTGGCTGGTGATCGGGGCGCTGCTGGCGCTGGCGCTTGTCGAGAGCATGCTGGACAAGGTTCCGGCCCTCGACTCTATTCTGGACATCATACAGACGCCGATCCGGGTCGTGGCCGGCGCTATCCTGTTCTCCGCCGCGCTGCAGGCCGGGCTAAATGTCGAGGCCATACCGGAGCTCGCGGCGGGCGGCGGCATCGCGGGTATGGTGGCGGTTTTGAAGGCGGTGCTGCGGCCATCGGCTAATGTTGCGTCGGCGGGGGTATCGGCACCGTTTCTAAGCACCGTCGAGGACATCGTGGCGGTGGTGGGCGGTGTGATCGCCGTGCTGGTGCCGCTCGTTTCTTTGCTGCTGGTTGCGTTCCTGTTATTCTTCTTCTACCGCATCAGGAAACGGCGCGGCAGAAGGTACGGAGGCCTCCGCATCCTCGGAGATTAGAGGCTCCGGCGCTCTCTTGGAGGGGTGCTATGGATCAGCGGGAGATCACGATAGTCAAGGGGAACCGGGAGACCCCGTTTTCACGCGGCGTTCTGGCGCAGACTCTGGCCCAGGCCGGTGCGCGTCAGGAGTTGGCGCATACGGTTGCCAGTGAGATCCGCTCGGAGCTTCTGGCCGAGGAACGCTATACGGTCGAGGAAGAAGAAGTTCTCGCCAGGGTCCGCTCGAAGCTGATGACGACCGACGCCATCGTCGTGACCCGGCTGGACAAGTGGCGTATCTTGCGCGAGTCCTCGGAGCCGGTGGTGGTGCTCATCGGGGGGGCGACGGGGGTCGGGACTAGCACGCTGGCCGCGGACGTGGCGCGGCGGCTGAACATACAGAGCGTTATAGGTACGGACTCTATTCGGGAGGTCTTGCGGCGGGCGATTAGCCCGGACCTGTTGCCTCTGTTGCACAAGAGTTCGTACGAGATCACGTCGCAGGACATCCGGGTTCCGGTGGACGAGAACGAGACGGTCCTCTTCGGGTTCCGGCAGCAGGCGTCGCAGGTGGCGGTGGGGGTGGAGGCCATCGTAGACCGGGCGCTTAAGGAAGGGACGAACATCATCGTCGAGGGTGTGCATCTGGTCCCGGAGATCATCCTGGACCGCTACCGGGATCACCCGAACGTCTGCACGCTGGTAGTGTATCTCTCAGACCAGGACGCCCACCGCTCGCGCTTCTACATCCGGGCTCTCGGCACGGCGATGCGCCGCCCCGCCGAAGAATACATCGAGCACTTCAGGGAGATACGCCAGATCCACGACTACATCCTGGAGAGTGCCGCACGTACGGACGTGCAGACGGTCGAGAACCTCGCCATCGAGAACACTTCGGATGCGGCCGTAGAGATCGTGGCCAACCGGGTCTCCGGAATCGCCGAAACGGCCCGCCGCCGCTCCGCCTCGCTGCTCCTGGACGCGAACGCCTGATCCTGCACGGTCTCACGCCCGATACTCCGCCCTCATAGGGGTTAGAATACGAGGAGATCCCAGGAGGTAGATGGCGTTTATGGATAAGCAACGACTGAGGACTTTCCTCATCGGTGGAGTGGTTGGGGCTCTGGCGGGAATTCTTCTCACGCCCCGCAGCGGACGGGAGCTTCGGGGCACGGTGGCAAACCGTGCTGGAGAGGCGCGCGAGCGGAGCCGGGAGAGGTACTTCGAGGCGCAGGAGCGCATGCAGGAGCGCTTCGCCGAGTCCCGCGAGGGTATCCGTCGCCCGGAGCCCGCGCCGGTTCGCGAACCAACCGTGGGTGGCGGCACTTCTGAAGAGTCTCCGCCGAAGACCTACGGAGTGCCGGGACGCCCACCCTTGAGAGACGTCTCCCGCGATGTGGTCGAGGAGCCGGTGGATGTTCTCGCTGACGTATCAGCGGAGGAGTCCGACGCCAGGTCCGAGGAGCTTCGGCGTAAGGTGCGTGAGACTAGGGCTCGTCTTCGTGGCCGGATCGAGGCGGACCCGGAGGGCGGTGGGGGGCCCGGCGATGTGTAGGAGCCGCCCGTGAAACACATATCCTTTGTGCCGGTGGTCGAGGAGATCTCATCGGACGAGGCGCGGGCGCTGCCGGAGCTTCAGGCCGTGGTGTCGCATTGGACGGAAGGTCTCAGGGAGGCCGGCGAGTGGTTCGAGGAGTTGCACCAGGACTTCGGGACCGGCGGGCTAGTGATGCTGCGGGGCGACGAAATGCTTGGATATCTGGTCTACGCCCCGAGGATGTACCTGCCGCGTGCCGGACGTTACCCGCTAGGTCCTCTAGATGAGGAGACCGTTCTGCTGGCGTACGTGGCGGGCGAACAACGCACGCGCCGGCACCTGCTCGTCCGGATGCTGCGAGACTTGCGATCCCGGAACGTCGGGAAGGTAGAGGCTATCGCCAGCGATATCGGGCTGCCCGGCCACGTCTCCACCCGGTTCCTCGTCGAGAGCGGTTGGCGTCCGGTGCGCGGGTGTCTGTACCGGGGTCTGCCCTATACTCTGGCGCGCACGGATCTCGGAAGCGCCGTCGAGGTCGGGGGTCTCGCGCGGGGTCTGCTCGGTAAGGTGAAACTACCGTCCCTGAAGGGGCCGGCTCCGCTGCCCGGAGCTTTCGTTCGGGCCGTGGACGAGCCGGAGCCCGTGAAGATACAAGGAGACTCGCCCCCCGGAGGGCTACTCAGGCCGGTAGGATCGCGGTCCTGACCGATGAGACCCCAGAGGGGGTCGTGGCCCGGACCTCGATGATCGCGCGGGCCGGCTCCGGGCTCCGCGCCGCCACCGAGAGATCCAGGGCGAACTCCCTCGAAACTATCTCGCCGGCGGCGAGGCTTTCCACCGAGGAGCGGTAATAGCGGGCCTCCGAGAGCGCGGTGTTCTCGGAAGAGACTTTGACCGAGACGTTTATATCCGAGAGTCTCTCGTCTCCGGCGTTGCGTATAGAGATGGCTAGATTCTGATCCGGATTGTGCTCCAGCGAAGCGAGTCGGTCTTTGGGTAGCTGAAGCTCCAGCGCGGGGCCGGATGGCGTGGAGGGCGAGTCGGGACGCAGACTCTTGTCGGAGGGACTGTCGCCCGCGTTGGCGAGCAGAAGAAAGGCCCCAGCCGTCAGTAAGAAGGCCAGCGCGGCCCCGGAGAGCCACCAGAGAATTCCGCTCACGGCGCGTCTCCCTCGGGGGCCTCGATAGGGACTTCGTAGAGGTTGTAGAAATCCGTGAGTATCGTATCCGCCGGGGCGGAGAGCACCCTGGGACCGGAGATGACGCCTCGGGCGACTATCGCCATCCGGTCGCCGGAGGCTGACCAGGCAAGGTCGTAGGGGCCGGTCTTTATCTCCATGTCCTCGTTGGCGGTTACGGCTTTGAGATTGTCCGTGGCGGGTTCCAAGATATAGAGGTTCGTCGAGGAGGCCGGGTTGCGGCGTCCGACGATGGCGAGACGCTCGCCGTTCGGGGAGAGCCGCAGGCTCGATGCGACGAAATCTTCTCCAACTCCCGGCGCAGGTTCGGGGGTCGAAGATCCCGCCGGCACACGGTACAGGTGGTCAGGGGCGAGCTTGCTCTCACCGGTGTCTTCTTCGCCGGCCACGTAGTAGATGCCGCGGCGCGTCCATTGGGGGTCGCCGTGAATCTCCATTCCGGGCTCCAGGCGGGCTATCGTCTTCGAGTCGCCGGTTGCCAGGTCTAGGACGTGGAGGGCGACGGTAGCGGCTCCGCGGGCGGCGACGGCTACCTGACCGCCGTTAGGGGAGAGGGAGATTCCGGTCACTCGGCCTCCGATAAGGTTTGTGTAGATTTGATCCATCTTTCCATTACCTCCGATGCGGGCGATACCACTCTCATACGGGCTGGTCTCCAGGGCCACGATTAGACCCTCCCCGCCCGGTCCGGGACTCATGGCCAGGGCGCCAGCGGCTATCTTCTCGACCCCGAACGGCGTGTCTTTCGGAAGAGTTCGGTACACGGAACCGGGTTCTTCCGGATCCGGCGATGGGCTCTCCGCGAAGATCGTCAGCCCCTCCGAAGATCTCCACTCGGATCTACTAGCCCCGAAGTCCTTTGTAGTCCAGCGGCGAAGGTCCTGATTGTAGAGAGGCTTGTCCACGACATAACCATCCACGACGAACGCCACGCGCTCATCCGTGGGGTTCCAGGCCGGGGCGCTTTTGTCACCGGGGCCGTGGCTGAGCGGGCGGACTCCAGGCCCGAGTCCGAAGTCCGCCCGGTCCTGGCCGGCCGGGAGGGCTTTGATCTGGACGATCTGCGTCGCTCCCCCGCAGCCGGTGGCGAGAGCCGCGAGCGTCACCGCGACGAAGAAAGTTGCGAGAACTCCCCCAAAGGTTCTATATCGCATAGTTGGCGGAACGGGGGAGAGGGGCTTTGGGGAGCCGGACGGTGAACGTCGAGCCTTCGCCGACTTCGCTCTGGATGGAGATGTCGCCGCCGTGCATCTCGACTATCTGCTTGCTGATAGAGAGACCCAGGCCGCTGCCGCCGGTGGCGCGGGAGCGGTCCTTATGGACGCGGTAGAAACGCTCGAAGAGCTGGGCGAGGTCTTCCTCGGGGATGCCGACCCCCGTGTCCCGGACTCGGACGATGAGGTTCGAGTCGTCTTCTTCTATCGTGATCCCGACGTGCGCGCCGGGATCGGAGTATTTGATGGCGTTGTCGAGCAGGTTCAGAAAGACCTGGTAGAGTTTCTCCGCGTCCGCGACGCAGGGATGTTCGATGCCGTCGTGGAAGATTATCTCTATGCCGAAACGCTCGGCCTTGTTCTCTACGGCTTCCACGGCGTTCTGCACGATGATCCCGAGGTCCGTCGGATTTACCTCCAGAGCGTACTGCCAGGAGTCCATCTGGGCGAGCGTCAACAACTCTTCGACCATCCCCCGGATGCGCTTCAGCTCCTGGTCCGCGAGTTGCAACGCCCGGTGCTCCAGCGGGTCGAGCCTATCCTGCGCGCGCTCCAGCAGGCTCACGGCGCTCTGGATCGTGGTGAGCGGCGTCCTGAGTTCGTGCGAGACATCCGAGACGAAGGCGGTCTTGGCCTTCTCCAGCGACCGATGCTCGGTTATGTCCCTGACGGCCAGGATGATGCCGCCTTCGGTTCGTCCGCCACCCCCGGCGACGTCCAGGTTTTTCCGGTTCATCAGGGCGGCGTAGGTCCAGTACGTCTTCTCGTTCGACTCGACCTCCCGGACGGCGACGCCGGTCGCGGCGGCCTCGCGCAGGCACAGGATGACCTCCTTCGAGGAGCCTATCTCCTCCAGCGTGCGGCCGTAGTCGGCCGGCCGGATGCCGAGCATGCGGGCGGCGGCCGGGTTTGCCATCGTTACGCGCTCGGCGGCGTCCGTCGCTATGACCGCCTCGGGCGAGGCTTCCAGAACGGCCTCCAGACGGGATTTCTGCTCCTGGATCTCCCCGACGTAGTGCTCTATCTCTTCGGCCATGTAGTTGAACGACCGCGCCACCTCGCCCAACTCGTCGTTGCTGGTTACGGGGACGGTGGCGGCGTAGTCTCCAGAGGCGACCCGGATCGCCGCGTCCCGCGTCTCTGATAGCGGGCGCGTGATCTGGCGCGTCAGCAGATAGCTTGCCAGGCCCGCCAGCACCACGCTGGTCAGGATCGCGCCGAGTATTCCGTACCGCAGATACGCTAGAGTGTTCTCCAGGTCTTTCCCGGAGGCGTTGTAGACCAGGACGCCGCTAACGCGCCCGTCCGCGCCAGTGAGCGGAAAAGCGGCGATGCGCCGCAATCCCCCGGTAGCCACCAGAAGGCCTTCTCCCCTCGGAGAGTCCCGCGCCTCCTGGATAATCCCCCCGTCGAGCTCCAGCCGTTCGTAAGCTTCGAACGGCTGGAGGGAATCACCGAGGCCGTCGCGGGCGGCGAGAGGCTTGCCGCCTGGTCCGACGTAGAGCACCCCGAGGCCGGTGGGGTCGGAGACGGAGCGCACCAGCTCTCTAGCGTATGTGTCGGGGGCGGGGAGGTCCTGGGTTTCGGGGGCGCGCAGGCCTTCGAGGAAGTCTATGGCCCCGGCATTCGCCGTGCTGGAACGCTGGACGAGCAGGTCGCTCTCCGCGTCCACCAGCCGCTGTTCGGCGAAATAGTACAGAACCAGCCCAATGACCAAACTCGTCACCGACGAGATGCCGACGAGCGCCAGAAAGATCCTGGCCCTAAAGCTCAGGCCCGGCAGGATCTCTCTTTTGCCCTTTTTCTCTACGACATCTCCTACGGCGGTCCTGGACAACCCTCACTAGGCCGGACGGGCGGCGCGATATCCGACGCTCGGGACTGTCTGGATCATCTCCGGTTTGGACGGATCGCGCTCTATCTTGCCGCGCAGCCTGGATATGTGAACGTCTATGTACCGGCTAGCCAGGTAGTGCTGGCTGGTCGAGACGGACTCCGAGATCTGCCCGCGCGTGAAAGCCTGTCCCGGCCTCCGCAGGAGCAAAGCCAGAATCTTGAACTCCGTCGGTGTGAGATCCAGCATCTCCCCGTCGCGCGTTACGGTGTACCCTTCCGGGTCCAACTCCAGCGGCCCGAGCTTGAGCGTGCCGTCGCGCGACTTGCCCTCCTGCCGCCCGAACCTCCGCATGATCGCCTTTATCCGCGCCAGAACCTCTTTCGTGTCGAACGGCTTGGTTATGTAGTCGTCCGCCCCGAGCTCCAGCCCCACCACCTTGTCCACCGACTGGCTCTTCGCCGTCAGCAGAATCACCGGGACGTCGCTCTGCTCCCGGATCTTCTTCAACACCTCGAACCCGCTCATCCTCGGCAACATGATGTCCAAGACCACCAGATCGAGCTTGTCCCGACCCACGACCTGCAGGGCCTCAATTCCGTCATCAGCCGTAATCACCCGGTATCCCTCGGAGGCGAGCACGATGGACGTAACCTCAAGCAGCGCCGCGTCGTCGTCCACCAGCAATATAGTCTCTTCCAACCCCCGAAAACCTCCCTCTGAATCCTGTCTTCTAGACCCTTAATCCTACCTCATGCCGCACATTTAACGAAGTACTTCTACCTACTTCACGCCACAACAAAAGTGCTCTCGTAAACTTGCAAGTCATAGACTTAGATTTTATACTTCGGGTAGTTTAGAAAACGACACAAGCTGGAGGAACCCGGATGGGCAAGAGCATTGGTATAGACCTCGGTACGACGAACAGTTGCGTTGCGGTGTTGGAGGGTGGAGACCCGGTCGTGATCACGAACTCCGAGGGGGAGCGTACCACGCCCTCTGTGGTGGCGTTCGACAAGAAAAGTGGCGAGCGTCTCGTCGGGCAACTAGCGCGGCGGCAGGCCGTGACGAACCCGGAGCGGACCATCTACTCGATCAAGCGCTTCATGGGTCTTCGTTATAACGACGTGAAAACCGAGGCGGAGCGCGTCGGCTACAACGTCAAGTCCGGTAACGGAGGAGATATTCAGGTACAGGTAGACGACAAGGAGTACTCGGCGCCGGAGATCTCCGCCATGATCTTGCAGAAGCTCAAGCGGGACGCCGAGGAGTATCTGGGCGAGGAAGTCACCGACGCGGTTATTACCGTGCCGGCGTACTTCGAGGACGCCCAGCGCCAGGCGACGAAGGACGCGGGCCGCATCGCGGGCTTGAACGTCAAGCGTATCATCAACGAACCGACCGCCGCGGCACTCGCCTACGGCATGGACAAGGAGCATGAGCAGACCATCCTCGTCTTCGACCTCGGCGGTGGTACGTTCGATGTCTCGATCCTGGAGCTCGGCGAGGGCGTCTTCGAGGTGAAGGCGACCAGCGGTAACAACCACCTCGGCGGCGACGACTTCGACGCCAAGATAGTCGAGTGGCTCACCTCCGAGTTCAAGAAGGCCGAAGGTATAGACCTCTCGAAGGACAAGATGGCGACCCAGCGCCTCGTCGAGGCAGCCGAGAAGGCCAAGCGGGAGTTGTCTTCGACTACCAGCACCTCGATCAACCTGCCGTTCATCACCGCCGACCAGAACGGTCCGAAGCACCTCGACCTCACGCTCACGCGCGCGCAGTTCAACAACCTGACCGCGGACCTCGTGGAGGCTACGGCGGGTCCGGTGCGTCAGGCGATGAGCGACGCAGGCCTCAGCAGCGGGCAGGTGGATCAGGTGATCCTGGTCGGCGGCTCGACCCGCATCCCGGCCGTCCAGGAGAAGGTCAAGGAGATCAGCGGTAAGGAACCCCACAAGGGGATCAACCCGGACGAGGTCGTCGCCGTCGGCGCCGCCATCCAGGCCGGCGTGCTGGCGGGCGAGGTCAAGGACGTGCTGCTCCTAGACGTTACGCCCCTCTCGCTCGGCATCGAGACCAAAGGCGGCGTGTTTACCAAGCTCATCGAGCGGAACACGACTATACCTACACGCAAGGCTGAGACTTTCACGACGGCGGACGACAACCAGGGCAGTGTGGAGATCAAGGTTTACCAGGGTGAGCGCGAGATAGCGGCTTACAACAAGCTTATCGGCAACTTCCAGCTCGTCGGTCTGCCGCCCGCGCCGAGGGGTGTACCTCAGATCGAGGTTTCGTTCGACATCGACGCCAACGGTATCGTGAACGTGGGAGCGAAGGATCTTGGTACGGGTAAAGAGCAGCGGATCACGATCACCGCTTCCAGCGGTCTCTCGGACGCGGACATCGAGCAGATGGTGCGCGACGCCGAGTCGCACGCCGATGAAGACCAGCGGCGCCGCGAAGAGGCCGATGTCCGCAACAACGCCGACAACCTGGTGTACACCGTAGAGCGTTCGCTCAAGGACATGGACGGCAAGGTGGACGGCGCGACGAAGCTGGAGATAGAGAACGCCATCAAGGAGACCCGCGAGGCCCTCGCCGGCAACGACGTCGAGGAGATCAAGGCGAAGCAGGAAGCCTTGATGACGGCCTCTCACAAGCTCTCCGAGATGCTCTACCAGCAGGCGGCCCAGCAGCAGGAAGCTGCGTCGGGCTCCTCCGGCGACCAGAACCCGGACGACGAGGATCTTGTCGAGGACGCCGAGGTGATCGACGAGGACGACGACCAGCGCAACAAGTAGCGACTAGCCGGGATGCCGGGGGCGTGTTCGCCCCTGGCGGGTACGCCACGAACACGGAGGAGCTTCTTGAGCAACGAGGAACGCAAACAGGAATCGCCGGAGGTGGGAATTCAGAATGAGGAGGAACGGCCGGTCGAGGAGGCCCAGGGCTCTCCAGGCGACCCGGTTTCCGCCGAGCAGCCCTCCTCAGAGCAACCGGTGGACGAGCCCGACGCGGTTATCGAGGAGGACACGCAGCCTGCGGACGAGCAGTCACAGGCTGACCTATCCGAAGAGACTGAGACCGGCGCGTCGGAAGTAGAGGTGTTGACCGAGAAACTCGACGCCACCCGGCGCGAGAGGGATGATTACCTGGACGCCCTGCGCCGCCTGAAGGCCGAGTTCGAGAACTCCCGCAAACGCCAGGAGCGCGAGCGTCAGCGCATTCTTCAGACCGCATCCGAGAACCTCATCACGGAGTTGTTGCCGGTACTGGACAACCTGGACCGCGCCCTGGAGCACGAGGGAGACGTTCGGGAGGGCGTTCGCGCGACCCGCGACCAGCTCGCTGACGTACTAGGACGTGAAGGTCTGCTCCCCGTCGCCTCCGACGGCCAGAGCTTCGATCCAAACGTCCACGAGGCGGTGATGAGCCAACCCTCCGAAGAACACGAGGAAGGCACCATCATCCAGACCTTCGAACGAGGTTACGTGCTCAACGGCAAGCCCATACGGGCCGCCAAGGTTGTAGTTGCTTCTCAAGGTTAAGGATGGAGACTAAGGATCTCTACAAAGTTCTGGGGGTAGAGAAGGGGGCTTCGCAGGACGATATCCGGCGGGCCTACCGTAAGCTGGCGCGCAAGCATCACCCGGACGCCAACCGCGACGACCCCAAAGCCGAGGATCGCTTCAAAGAGATCCAATCAGCGTACGAGATCCTCTCGAACCCCAACAAACGCCGGGAATACGACGAAGGCCCCCGCACCTTCTTCGGCCAGGGAACGGGCCGTCCCGAAGGCACGGGAGCCGGAACTACGGGTACCACCCAGGCGGACTTCTCCGACCTGTTCGGTACCTTCGGCGACATCTTCGGGGCTGGTACTGCGGCCGGTACGCGGAGCCAGCGCAACACCGCGACTCGTGGCAAGAACGTAACCATAAGCGTAAATCTGAAGTTTAATGATGCCCTGAAGGGCGTTACGACGCGGGTTGCGGTACCGGTGGAGGAGGTCTGCGGGGATTGCCGGGGTACGGGGGCGGCTCCGGGGACCATGCCGAGGACGTGTCCGGAGTGCGGGGGACTCGGGACGCAGAGCCGGGACCAGGGTTTCTTCGCGCTCTCGACGGCGTGTACGCGGTGCGGGGGCGAGGGGACGATAATCGAGAAGCCTTGCCCCAAGTGCGCGGGGCAAGGCCGGGTCAAGAAGTCCCGCAACGTTACGGTAAAAATACCGGCGGGGGTGCGGGACGGGATGAAGATCCGGGTTCCGGGCCGGGGGCATGCGGGGCAGAAGGGCGGTCCGGCGGGCGACCTGTTCGTGATCACGAAGGTCGCGGAGCATCCGGTCTTCAAGCGGCGTGGGGACGATTTTGTCGTTGAGGTGCCGGTCAGCTTCGCCGAGGCGGCGCTTGGGGCGGAGATCCGGGTTCCGCGGCCCGATGGTGGAACCGTCAAATTGCGGCTCCCGGCGGGGACCCAGGAGGGGCGGCAGTTCAAGGTGCGCGGGGCCGGGGCTCCGAAAGTTCGGGGAGAAGGTTCGGGAGACCTGATCGTGCGGGCGAAGCTCGTGGTGCCGAAGAAGCTCAACCGGCGGGAGCGGGACATCTTGCAGGCGCTGGCCGAGGAGCGCGATGAAGACGTGCGAGAGGACCTGTTCAGGAGGGTAGGGACGTGAGCTTCAGGAAACGTCCGGTGTTCATGATCGGGGTGGCGGCCGAGCTTATCGGAGTACATCCGCAGACTCTGAGGATGTACGAGCAGAAGGGGCTGCTCCGGCCGCGCAAGAGCATCAAGAACACCCGGCTGTACTCGCAGGAAGACGTAGAGCTGGGGCGCTACATCCAGAAGCTCACCCAGGAGATGGGGATGAACCTCGCCGGAGTCGGGAAGGTCCTGGATCTTGAGCGCAAGCTGGCGCGGCTCGAAGCGGAGAACCTGAGCTTGCGTGAGGAGTTAGAGCGCCGGGAGGTAGAGCACGGCCGGGCCGTAGAGGAGATACATCGCAGCTACAGGCGCGAGATAGTCCTGGTGCCGCGCGGCGAGTTGACGCGAGTACGAAGCCGGAAAGGATTCTAGTGGCCGAGACGATGTATTGTTACCGGCATCCGAAGCGGGAGACGCGGGTCTCGTGCGCTACGTGCGGGCGGCCGATCTGCACGGAGTGCATGGTTCAGACCGATGTCGGGATAAAGTGTCCGGACGACGCCCGGCTCCCACGTACGGCCCGCGCCGGGGCGATGAAGACGAACCAGATCGCCAAGAGCTTCCTGGCCGGACTCGCGGTCGCGGTGATCGGGTTCTTCGTGGTCGCGGCGATCTTCCAGGTACCTGCCGGGCGCTTTATACTCTCGGGCCTCGCCGGATACCTTGCGGGGATGTTCGTCCACCGCGCTGGGGGCCGAAACGGTGGCCCGCTGCCGATGACAATATCCGGTGTCGAAGTCGCCATCGCCTTCGCGCCGTACATCGTGCCGCCAGCCCTAGCCGGCAACTTCCCGGTCTTTCTGCTGATACCGGCGCTCATCGCCATCGGTTTCGCCGTCTACAACAGCCGCTGAATACAAGTCGTGATGGGTAGTCTGATGAAGGACCGGATCTATATCAGGAGGAACTCTTGGATCTGAGCAAGCTCTCCCAGAATGCGCGCGAGGTGTTGGACGTTGCGAATGCGGTGGTGCGCCGCGGTAGGGCGAACGTTCTCGGTACGGAGCACATCCTGCTCGGCCTGCTTGCACAGCAGGGCGGGGTGGTCCACCGGGTCTTCGAGGAGTTCGGTCTGGACCTCGGGCAGGCTCAGACCAGGACCAACGAGGCAATCCGCCGCAACGATCTTTCCCGCTCGCGTACTTCTACCGAGAGAATTCAGACGACCGCGAACGCCCGTCAGGCTCTGCGACTGGCCGGAGAAGAGGCCGAGAAAGCCGCGGGCGACCACATTGGCACCGAGCACCTGCTCCTGGGGCTGATGATGGTGGACGGCTCCACGGCCGCCGGTGTTCTTCGGGAAGTCGGGCTCACCGAGGCCGACGTGCGCCGCATCCTCGGGAAGATGCGGGGCGAGGGCGGCCTGGGAGAGGATCCGGATAGCCTGCTCGCCAAACATGGCCGCGACATCACCCGGCTCGCGCGGGAGGGGAAGCTGGATCCCGTGGTGGGGCGCGAAGCCGAGATAAAGCGCGTGATCCAGATACTCGCCCGCCGCACCAAGAACAACCCGGCTCTCATCGGCGAGCCCGGCGTCGGAAAGACCGCTATCGTCGAAGGGCTGGCGCAGAAGATAGCCACCGGCTACGTCCCGGAGGTGTTGAAGGACAGAGTCATCTTCTCCCTGGACCTCGGCTCGCTCGTCGCCGGTACGAAGTTCCGGGGCGAGTTCGAGGAGCGGCTGAAGGGTGTCATAGACGAGGTCAAGAGCGCTTACGGAAGGATCATCCTCTTCGTGGACGAGTTTCACAACCTCGTGGGAGCGGGGGCCGCTGAGGGATCGATGGATGCCGGAGAGATTCTGAAGCCCGCCCTCGCGCGCGGCGAGGTGCAGGTCATCGGCGCGACCACCATAGACGAGTACCGTCGCCACGTCGAGACCGACGCGGCCTTCGAGCGCCGCTTTCAGCCCGTCCTCATCGAGGAGCCGACCGAAGAGGAGACCGTCCAGATCCTCGCCGGCATCAAGGACCGTTACGAGGCGCACCACGGGGTCGAGATCTCCGACGAAGCCCTGAAGGCCGCCGCGCAGCTCTCCCACCGCTACGTCGCCGACCGCTTCCTGCCGGACAAGGCGGTGGACCTGCTGGACGAGGCCGCGAGCCAGGTCCGCATAGAGACGACCATGATGCCCGACGACCTGCGGGAGCTGGAGCTTCGCCTGCAAGAGCTTACGCGGGAGGGCGCGGCGGCCGTCGAGGAGCGTGACTACGAGCAGGCCGCCCTCCTGCGCGCGGAGGCGGACACTCTTCAGAGCGAGTTCCGCGAAGCTCGCGAACGTTGGATGGAGGAGAGCGGCGTCCGGGAGGCGGTGGTCGGGCGGGAGGAGATCGCGCGCGTCGTTAGCGCCCGCACCGGTATCCCCGTGACCCGCATGCTGAAGGACGAGGCCGAACGTCTGCTCTCGATGGAGGACGCCCTGCACCGGCGGATCGTCGGCCAGGACGCGGCCGTCGTTGCCGTCGCCGAGGCCGTCCGAAAGGCGCGGGCCGGGCTTGCCAACCCGAACCGGCCCATCGGCAGCTTCATCTTTCTCGGGCCGACCGGTGTGGGGAAGACCGAGCTGGCGCGCGCCCTCGCTGAATACCTCTTCGACGACGAGGACGCCATGATCCGGCTCGACATGTCCGAGTATATGGAGCGCCACGCCGCGAGCCGGCTCGTCGGCGCTCCTCCGGGCTACGTCGGCTACGATGAGGGCGGACAACTCACCGAGGCCGTCCGGCGCCGTCCGTACTCCGTCGTCCTGTTAGATGAGATCGAGAAAGCCCATCCGGATGTCTTCAACATGCTGCTTCAGCTTCTCGAAGACGGGCGGCTGACGGACAACAAGGGCCGAACGGTCTCTTTCGACAACACCGTCGTCGTGATGACCTCCAACGCCGGAGCGCATCTCATCCCCGGCGCCGAGGAGATGCGCGAGCGGGAAGAGGAGATCCGGGAGCGCCTCATGCAGGAGCTCCAGACTTTCTTCCGGCCCGAGTTCCTGAACCGGGTTGACGAGATCATCGTATTCCACTCCCTCTCCGACAAGGAACTGACCGAAATTTCGACCCTCCTGCTGGAAAACCTCCGTAAGACCGCCGCCGAGCAAGACCTGGACCTGCGATTCTCCGAAGCGGTCGCCCGCCGGATAGCCGAAGAGGGCCGGAATTCGCGCTTCGGTGCTCGTCCTCTACGGCGGGCCATCGGAAAACTTATCGAGTCCCCTCTGAGCAAAGAGATCATCGCCGGCCACATAAACCCCGGATACACCGTTCTGGTAGACCTGGACCCCTCCGGCACACTCACCTTCGAGAGGGCCGACGAACCAGTTACCACTCCTTCGCCGCCGGAAGCCCCATAACCCCGCCTCTACGCGGGGTTCAGGCTTTCGTGTCGTGCGACAAACCTGTGGATAACTCACGAAATACCTGCTAAAAACAGGTCGAACGCGCTCTCCAAAGACTCGCAAAGCGCCAACTTTAGCCGCAGGGACAATTACACTTAACCTTAAGAATAAATTAAATCTCAACTTCAGGTAAAGCTCCGAAAAATACTTTCAGAAAGCCTAGCGTAGCCTGAATAAGCGTGCTAGGGTTGGTCGCATGAGAGAGGACATGGAGTACATAAGCGGAGTATTGGACGAGCTAGATGCCATCGTTCAGGAGGCGTCTGGCGTACCGATGCGGAAGGGACGGGCGGTCATTGACCGGGCCGATCTGCTTGTAATGTTGGATGAGTTGCGGGGATCTTTGCCGCGGGAGCTCTCTGAGGCCGAGTCCATGAGGCGCGAGTGTGGCGCGATAGTGTCGGCTGCTCACGAGGAGGCTGCTCGTATAGTCGAGGAGGCGCATCACCGCGCCGATGCGATGATCGAAGAGACGGAACCTCATCGGCGGGCGCTCCGGCGGGCCAACGAGGTCGTGGAGCGGGCGGAGCGTTATGGGGAGGAGATCTCCAGCGGCTCCGAGGTTTACCGCGACCGGGTCATGGGCCAGCTAGAGAACTGGTTCCAGGACTCTCTGGTCTCCGTGGGAGAATCACGCCAGGAACTTAGCGGCGCTCCCGTGCAACGGCCCCAGCCACAGTCCGTTAGCCAACCCGTGCCGGCAGATACGCACGAGGAGAACGGCAGCGAGCAGCACTGGCGCGCCAGTTCCGCCTGAAGCGCGCCCGGATTCTAGATCGACCAAACTCGGTGCTGCGCTAGCGCGCCGGTGATCACGGCGCTCTCCTGTTGCGGCGGGTCTGTGTCGGCTCCTCTCTCGATTCTTATCTGACGTTCGGTTAGCCCAGTGGGTTAGAGATCCTCCGTGGTTTCCCGTGCCGGAGACATCGTGGATGCCAGGGCCTCCAGACGAAGGTTCAGTTCGTCCAGGGAGGAGTTCAGGGCCGTGGCGGCGGTCGCGTCGAGGGAGACGCGCACGATCCTGGCCCGTAGGGTCAGAAACTGCTCGGAGGTCGCGGAGATTTCGGCGTCCGCTTTTCGCACTTCATCTTCTATCTCGCGCAGGGTGGATTCGCGGTCTTCGTCCGCTTTCTCGGAATGAAGCTCGCTGACCGTGCTCGCGGCCTTCTCCCTGCGGTGGGCCACGTCTACCAGTCGGTCTGCCGCTGCGTGGAGCTTCGGGACGGCGTCTTCAAGCACCTCCCGCGTTACGTCGTCGGACTCTTCGATGGCCTTTAGGGTGTTGCGGTAGCTCGCGAGGGCCGCCTCCACCTTGTCGCGGGTCTCACCGCGCGGAAGCCAGCGAGCGCGGCGATCCGGCGAGACTTTGGCGGGCGTGGGGCCGGCTGCAACCGGAGAAGCCGCATCGCCTCCGAGAACCTTTTGCCGGAGGTTCGGGTCTCTGGAGGAGAGTATGACGAGGGAGCCGTAAGTGATGAGGGTGAGGGGGACCAGCAGCCACGCGAGGGGGGTAGCGGGCAGGGCGGCCAGGAAGACCACGCTACCGATGAGGAGCATGAGCAGATTC
>CALMWA010000061.1 GCA_937873125.1 uncultured Actinomycetes bacterium
GCGCTCGTAGCTCAGCCGGATAGAGCGTCTGACTACGAATCAGAAGGTCGCAGGTTCGAGTCCTGCCGAGCGCGCCCCTAAAAATCCTGCAAAAGTGGGACTTTTCTTTTTTGGACGAGACCTCATATCAGCCAATTCCGGGCTACTACCACTTATTTACCACTATGGTTTTGGAAACAGCTCGAGAGGGCTCTGTGTAAACGGGCATTCGTTGTCCGTCACGGACGCAAAGTTCAACTTGAAACAACGACGTTCCTTGAATTTCCAGTTGCCGCAGCAGGGGTGTCGGAATAGTAAGGGGGTACTCTAGATAGGTACCGTTACTGGATCATTAGGCTATGTAGTCGTTAGACGGGAAACTCGAGCCGATCGTCGAAGTGGCCTTCCTTTATCTCGCACTCCTCTTTGAGCATTTCGAGAGCGGACACTCTGTCTTTCAATCCCCACCATACCTGAGGTTCTCCAGCAAGCTCGCGCCCTCCGAATCTCCGTCTGCGATGCGCCTCAAGCAACCCTCGGCGAAAACCCGCACGTAACCATCGTCGCCCACGTGGAGCTCGGGATGATTGACTGAGCCGCCGCCCGCGCCCGTCTCGGGTCCTTGTGCGCCGCGTCCAGAAGGCTCTGGTCGTTGGTGTAGGCGTGGCAGGTCGTCATGTACGCCGACTCCATGCCGAAGTTCTCGATCAGTACCTTCGCCATCGGGACGACGCAGTTGGTCGTGCAGCTCGCGTTTGAGACGACGGCGTGGTTCTCGGGGTCGTACTCCTCGTGGTTGACCTTGAAGACGAACGTACCGTCCACGCCTTTGGCCGGCGCCGAGATAACGACCTTCTTCGCCCCACCATCGAGGTGCTTGCCGGCGGATTCCTTGTCCGTGAACACACCGCTCGACTCGACCACTATATCCACGTCGAGGTCGCCCCATGGGATGCTAGCCGGGTCGCGCTCGGCGAAGGTCTTTATCTCGCGGTCGCCGATGCGTAGGATGTTGTCGTCCAGGCTAACGTCCTCCGGCCATATACCGTGGGTCGAGTCGTGCTTGAAGAGCAGCGCAAGGCTCTTCATGGGCATGAGATCGTTTATCGCGACGATCTCGATGTCGTCGTCGCTGCGCTCGATGGCCGCCTTGGCGGTCAGCATGCCGATCCGGCCGAAGCCGTTAATCCCTACTCGTACAGCCACTGCGTCCTCCTTCGATAGCTTCTTACCTCGAATTGCTATTCTGCCCTAAATGCCAGGCTATTAACAGCCCGCCGGTCAGTATTGCAGCTTTTTGCTCTCTGTAGTCGAAAGACTTACAAGCCGCCGCAGACGATGATTGGCGGCGCTCCGGGAGAGGCTCCCGAGCCGGGCGAGTTCCGTTAGCGAGGCGTCCGGGTGTTCGAGACGCAACTCCAGCATCTCGCGCAGCGCCGACGGCAGCTTTCCAGGGTCCAGTGATTCGAGAGCCCGCTGCTGGCGGGCTGCCGCGATGGCAGTGCGTCCGGCGTTGGCCGCGTCGAAGTTGGTGACACGGTTGGCGTTTGATTTGGCCTCCCCTAGAACGGCGCGGGCTTCGTACTCCAGGACGGCGTCGTGCAGGCCCATCTGGGAGAGCAGGGTAGTTACGCCGTCGGCGCTCTTGGTGTAGGCGACCCAACGGTTGCGCCGGCGCGCAACTTTGAGCGGCGTTCGGGCGAACGCTGCCAGCCGCCGCACGAACTCCTCGTCCCGGTGTACGAACTCCAGGTGATGCCCGCCCCGGTTTCCGGGCCGGGTGACGGACCCGACGCCCTGGAACGCGCCGCGCAGGTAGGCGGTCCGTTCGGCGGCGTTCCGCGACGACCGCATGAATTTCAACTCTTCGGCGGCCTGCATCGCACCATTTCCGGCGGTACGCACGGCATAGCGAGCGCGTCCGAAGCGGTCTGGCGCGACCGGAGAGAGTTTAGAGTCGAGCCCGAACTCGGCGCGCCACAGGCGCATCACCGAGCGGGCGACGGCGGCGCTTGAGAGGAGGACGGTTACGCTCCCGCCGTCCCACGTCCCGGCGGCGTCCACGATCCCGGCCAGCTCCGCCCGGCGGGAGGAACGCGAGCCCGTCCCGGAAGCGCCGGAGGTCTCGGAGGCGAGTTGCCGACGCACCTCAGAGGCGAACGAGGGCAGTCCTGCACACCTCCTCCGCCATGCGGCCAGGATCGTGGCGCACGCTGGATGGCAGATCGCCGGAGAGCAGGTCCGACTCCCACACCCTGACGCCCATAGTACCCAGAACCTCCCGGTCTACCTTGACCGGAGCCGCCTCCTCAGCCTCGTAGCGGGCGAGGAGATCCCGGGGCAACTCGCCGGAGTGTAGTAGCACGTCGGTAATGACCGGTCCAGCATGGTGGGCGACCGCCCGGACGTGATCCGAGACCGTGAACCCCATCGTCTCCCCCCTCTGGGTCATGACGTTAGCCACGTAAACGACCGGCCCGTCGAAGTCCGCCAGCGCCTCCCGAGTCCCGACGCCGAGCAGGGCCGGTATCGTGCTGGTAAACAAACTCCCCGGACTCAAAACCACCACGTCCGCCGCTTCGATGGCCTCTATGACCCCCGGCGGGGCCTCGACCCCCTCCGGCTCCACCGCAACCTCGGCGACGGCCTTGCCGACCTCGCGGACGACGGACTCGCCCCGCGTAACCGTGCCGTCCGCGTAGCGCACCACGAGCGTGAGGCTCTGCATAGCCGCCGGGAATACCCGGCCCTTTATCCGCAGAAAGCGGGCTGCCTGCTGCACGCCCTCGCAGAAACCGCCCGCCATGTCAGAAAGCGCCGCGATGATAATGTTGCCGACGCTGTGGTCGTTAAGGTCGCCGGGCGCCTCGAAGCGGTAGTTGAAGACTTCGGCCAGCCTCCGCCGTCCGGCGAGCGCGACCAGACAGTTCCTCACGTCGCCCGGCGGCGCGACCCCGAGTTCCTGGCGCAAACGACCGCTAGAACCCCCATCGTCCGCGACCGTAACGACCGCTGTGAGATCTCCGACCCGGTCCCGGAGCCCGGCGAGCAGAACCGGCAGTCCAGTCCCGCCGCCGAAAGCGACCACACGAAGATCCTCTACCCTATCCATCGCCACCGAGTATACCGCTGCAGCCGGGCGTCTAGCGCGACAGCCGGTCGCGGCCGTGGGGCTCTGTAAAGTCCAGGATCGGACCTTTCGGGACTATGCGGGTCGGGTTGATCGACTCGTGGCTCCGGTAGTAGTGCTTCTTAATATGCTCCATGTTGGCGGTCTCAGCGACGCCGGGCTGCTGGTAGAGGTCGCGCAGGTAGCCCCAGAGGTTCGGGTAGTCCACGATACGCTGCAGGTTGCACTTGAAGTGGCCGTGGTAGACGGCGTCGAAGCGCACGAGCGTCGGAAACATGCACCAATCGGCCTCGGTAATGCGATCGCCGCACAGGTAGCGCCGAGTCGAGAGCACGCCCTCCCAGTGGTCGAGAGCGTCGAATAGTTCGGTTACGGCCTCCTCGTAGGCCTCCTGGCTGGTAGCGAAACCGGAGCGGTAGACGCCGTTGTTTATCGGCTCGTAGATGGCGCTGATCGTCTCGTCTATCTTGTCTCGCAGGTCTTCGGGACAGTAGTCCGGGCCGCTCGCAAGCTCGTCGAACTCGGTGTCGAGCATGCGGATGATCTCGCGCGACTCGTTGTTGACGATGGTCCCGGACGCCTTGTCCCACAGCACGGGCGTCGTAACGCGGCCGGTATACTCCGGGTCCGCTTTCGCATAGACCTCGCGCAGGTAGTGCGCTCCGTTGACAGTATCCGGAATGACACCCGGCTCGTCGTGGAACGCCCAGCCCTCGTCGCCCATGAACGAGCCGACCGCCGAGAGGCTGATGGCCTCCTCAAGCCCCTTGAGCTTCCGCAGGATCGCCGTCCGGTGCGCCCAGGGGCAGGCCCAGGCGATGTAGAGATGGTAGCGTCCCGCCTCGGCCGGAAAGCCGCTCGACCCGTCGGCCGTAACCCAATCCCGGAAGCTCGTGGTGGAGCGTACGAATCGCCCGTTCTCGCTTCGCCATTGCCTCTCGGTCTTCCACTCGCCCTCGACCATCATTCCCGGCGCCAATGCGAACCTCCGGTCCCTAGCTGTCAGGTATCGGCAGTCGGTCACTTACCGATCGCCCTGTTTGTTACTCGATTTTACCCGCGCCGGAAGGTTGCGGTGTGGGTTCGCGTAACGACTACCGTTCGAAGTCGCGGTGGCGGACGAAGAAATCGACGCCCATCTCTTCCGTGAGCGGCGCCAGCCGCCGGTGCAGCTCCTCGACGATGGCGACGGAGCGGTGCCGGCCGCCGGTGCAGCCGATGCCAAGGGTGAAATAGGTCTTGCCCTCCGCGGCGTAGCGGGGGACGAGGAAGGAGAGCAGGTCGCTCGTCTTCGCCAAAAACTCCGTACAGTCGTCCGAGCCAAGCACGGCGTCGCGGACCGGGGCGTCGAGGCCGGTGAGGGGGCGGAGAAGCGGATCGTAGTGCGGGTTAGGGAGGAAGCGCACGTCCAGGAGGGTATCCACGTCCAGGGGCGCACCGTGCTTGAAGCCGAAGGAGATGAGGCTGATCGTCAATCGGTTGGAGAAGGACTCGGCGAGCTTCTTGAACCGCAGCCGTACGTCCAGCGCCGAGTAGCCGGAGGTATCTACGACGAGGTCCGCCTTCTCACGCAGACCGGCAAGGTCGCGGCGCTCCGAGCGAATCGCCTCCAGAACGTCGCCGTTGCGGGCCGCCGGGTGCGGACGCCGGCTCTCCTTGTAACGGCTCACCAGCGAAGGATCGTCCGATTCGATGAACAGGATACGATGCTCCCACCCGTTCTCCGAGCCCACCGATTCCAGGCTCCGCTCCAGCTCCTCGCCAAAGTACCGGCGCCCCCGGATATCCATCACAACTACTACATCCTCCGGCCCTCCGACGGTGTCCATGACGCCGGGGATCATGGCCGGCGGTAGGTTATCGATGCAGTAGTATCCCGCGTCCTCGAAAGCCCGAAGAGCGTTTGATTTGCCGGCCCCGGAGAGCCCGGTGATGACCACGATACGCCGTTTCGCCGGGGCTTGAGGGTTCTCGGCCTTCGGCGCCGTATCACTCACGCCGGGGTCTCCCCTCCGTCCTGCGGAATTAGAATCCATCTTGCGGTTCGAGAGTAGCACCGCGAATGCACACTTGCAACGGAATTCCGTATATTTAAGGGACATTTAACCCGATCGTATCTCCGAGGTGGGCTGGGCGCCGCGAAAACTAGCGGTGGACGCGGGCGTGGATCTCACGCGCCACCCGTCCCGGAAGTCCGGGGACGGCTTCGAGATCCGTTAAGGAGGCGTTGAGGAAGGCTTCGGGGGTGCCGAAGTGGGCGAGTATCTTCTTCTTGCGGGCCGGACCGACGCCGGGCAATTCATCCAGCACCGAGACGGTCATGGCCTGGCCGCGCAGTTTTCGGTGGTAGGCGTTGGCGAAGCGGTGGGCCTCATCGCGCACGCGCTGCAAGAGGTGCATCTCCGGCGAATTGCGTACCAAAACCACCGGCTCCGGGCGGCCCGGCTCGAAGACCTCCTCGTCGCGCTTGGCGAGTGAGCGCAAGGGTATGTCCGGCAGGTCCTCGCCGACGCCCATCTCCGCTAGTACCGGCGCGACGGCGGAGAGTTGTCCCTTTCCGCCGTCCAGCAGTATGAGATCCGGCGCCGGAGTGAATTTTTCGTCGTCGGCCTGCAGGCGTTCGAGGCGGCGGCGGATGACTTCGGCCATGCTCGCGAAGTCGTCGGCGCCCTCCACCGTCTTTATCTTGAACCGCCGGTACTCGCTCTTCGCCGGACGCCCGCCCTGGAAGACAACCATCGAGGCGACCGAGTTGGTCCCCATCGTGTTCGAGATGTCGTAGCACTCGATCCTGACCGGCAACTTGGGCAAAGCCAGCTCCTCGCGCAACGCGTCCAGCGTCGAAGCAACCCGGTTCCGCTTCGCCTCCTCCAGCGCCTTCTCGTGCTCCAGGCCAAGCTCCGCGTTTCGCACCGCCGTCTCAAGGATGCGGCGCTTGTCGCCGCGTTGCGGACGCCGCACCTCGACCCGCATGCCGCGCACCTCGGAGAGATGCTGCGCGAGCGGAGTAAGTGCCTCCTCCGGCTCGCCGGACTGGACCAGCACCTCGCGCGGAACGGAGGCGGTTGCGTAGTATTGGGGGACGAACTGGAGCGCCACGCTCTCGGCGGTCGCCTCGCCGTAGTTATCCAGGAGGAAAGAATCGCGGCCCGTGATCTGGCCGTCCCGCACCGCGAAGACCTGCACGCAGGCCGTCTCCCCCTCGGCGAAAGCTCCGACCGCATCGAACGATTCTTCGGAGGCGATGGTGGCCTGCTGCCGGTCCCGGACGTGCGAGAGAGCGGAGAGCTCGTCGCGCAACTTGGCGGCTCGCTCAAAGTCCATCTCGCGGGCGGCGTTGCGCATTGCACTCTCACGGTTGCGGATCAGGGGGTCCACCCGACCTTCGAGGAAGGCGATGACGTCGGCGATGATCGCCTCGTAGCCCTCCTTCGTAACCGCCCCGACACACGGCGCCACCGAACGGCCGATGTGGTAGTTCAGGCAGGGAACCCCGCTCCTGCGGCCCGGCTCCGGCCCCCGGCACTTGCGGAACGGGAACGTCTTGTTCAGCACCTCCAGCGTCGTGTGAACCGAACCGGCGCTCGGGAACGGCCCGAAGTAGCGGTGGCGCGGGTCGTGGGCGCTGCGCGTGGCGAAGACTCTCGGGTACTCGTCCCCGGTGGTGACGACGATGTACGGATAGCTCTTGTCGTCCTTCAAGGAGGCATTAAAGCGTGGGCGGTGGCGTTTGATCAGGTTCGCCTCCAGCACCAGCGCCTCGGTCTCCGTGCGTGTCGCTATGAAGTCTATCTGCGAGACCCGCTCGCGCAACTCTGCTATCTTGGGCCGGCCGTCTCCGGATTTGGTGAAATAGTTGGCCACCCGACCACGAATATTCTTAGCCTTCCCGACATAGATAACCTTATCGCCGGCGTCCTTGAAGATGTAAACACCGGGCGAGGTCGGCAGGTGCGAGCGGTCTGGATACCCATTAGTTGACATCGAGAAAATTATACCGCGCTAGTAATAGACGACTTCAGAGATTCGTAGTCAGTGTCCACATCTCGATTTACTGTTGCAGAGTGGAGTATCGACAACCTACGGAAGAAAAGGGCGCAGACGCGGAACGACCTCACTAATTATGTAGGTGCGCAGTCTCGCCAGCACTAAAAGAACTGACTCACCATAGGCTGGAGGTCCTTCTTCAAACGCTATACCGCAATCGAAGTAGAATTCGACCTCCAACTCATCTGAATCTGTGTGAAGAGGACCATAGCTAAATAGTTCCGCACTGTCTTTAACCGAAGTCGCATCTCTCGGTTCTGGGAACGTAAAGCTCGCATTATGTCCGCCGTATATGACCTGCAAAGGTGCAAATAGTGTCAGATTCGGAAGACGGTGTTTGTCGCGACGAGAAAGTTCGTGGAGCAACCACAGGGGATGATGAGCATAGGGACGATGCCTTGCAATGAGTGATGTAAGAGACGCAAAATTGTTTCGGCCATGATACGGCTGAAGTTCCTCAATAACTGCTTGTACGTCTGGCGCTGTAGCCCCGATCTTGCGTTCGCGCTGTTCCGCAAACTTGGCAGGATCAATAAAGATGGGGAATTCGGATGTTTTGGCAATATCGTCGGGAAGTGGCTCTCCTTTGCAAGCTCTCGCAAGATCGTAAGCGAGGCTGTCGAGAGCGGAACGTAGGTTATGCAAACAGTCCCCGATAATGAGACCGAATTCAGGTGGGGGTTGCTCCCTGACATTGATCGATACACTGTTCTCAACACGGTGTGGATCGAACTCGATCATAACATTATACGGCTGTTGACCTAACCATCGTTTTACTTCGGCTTCCAAAGCGTGAAAATGCTGCAGCGCGCGATCCAATTTGAGATCGTGATTGTAGATCTTGGAGTCGCTCATACGATACCTAAATTATTTGGGTTTGTTGCGCGGTTCGCGGGGCTTGATGGTCGCGCCGGGCGGAATCCGGGCGTCGCCGCCCGCGCGAGCGTAGCCGAGGCCGCCGGTCCAGCCCGCCGCGGCCCCGGCGACGGCGGAGACCGCCGCCCCGATCACGACCAGCGCCTCCCCCGAGGAGACCAGCACTATGATCCCGGCTAGCGCCGCGAGTATCGCCGCAACCAGAACACTCTTTCGGCCTCGCTCCTGGTCGTTATAGAAGAGAGCGTAGAGGACCAGGGCCGATGAGACCGCCGCCAGCGGGAAGAAGCTGTAGAGGAGGGCTCCGCCACCGTCGCGGTTCACCTCCAGCCAGACGATGAAGGCGTATCCGAGCCAGCCGATGATCGTCCCGATGGCCGCGCCGTTGCGCTTGGCGACCCGGCTCTCGCTGCGGTACGTCCTGGCTCCGAGCACCGCGCCCGCGACTATCGCCGGCAGGAAGAGAAGTGTGGCGAAGAAGGCGTAGCCTTCGAGGATGCTGAATATGTTCCAGCCGCCGAGGAACCAGACGGGCATCAACAACAGCGAAGCGACTGCGAGAAAGGCCAGGGTCGCCATGTAGATCCAGGTGACGCACCCGAACGCCCGCCGGTAGCGGGGATGGATGCCCTGCTGTTCCTCGCCCGAGGAGCCGTTGCGTCCGGCGCCGCTAGAGGCCACGGTCTCCCACGGGTTGAGCCACGTCTCTCGTCCCGAAGTGCCGGAGTAGGGTCGGGGCCACATCGGTGATGCGGCGCGGCGCGGGTACGTCTTCCGGCAGCCCGCTCGCCAGGACGAAGACCTCGGAGTCGCTGGCGTGCAGCGAGCCGTGATCGCTGGCCGTGTGATAACCGCCGGAGACTTCGCCGAACGTGTAACCCGGCGTCGCGGAGAGCACTACGTCCCCACAACGCGGCGAGTGCAGGCAACCCCACAATCGCTCCAGTGCATCCGGGTAATCACCGTAGCGCACCGTGTCTCCCGAAACGGTGAGGTCCAGCGCGCGCGGGTCCCCGTCCAGTTCCCAGCTATCGCCGTAGGTATCCGCCACCTGTGAGCCGGGCCGGAAGCGCAACTCACGGCCCATCCGGCGCACGACGCCCCACTCTCCCTCGCGCCAGGCCGCCAAATCCACCCCGCGACGCCCGACCAATCCCTCTACTATCGAACGAAGCTCGACGTCGTCGCGCAAGTAGAGAAGAGCGGAACGGCCGTTTGGGACCACCACTATGGTCGTGCCGTTGCCGAAGCGGGCCTTCACGCCGGAAGAGACGTTCTGGTTCAGGATCTTCCGCAGGTCCACGTAGCGGCGGTTGGGATTCAGCGGGGCGTGTCCGTGGTCGGAGAGTGCGAGGACCACGTAGTCTTCGAGCACCTGGTCCACACCGCCACCCGCCCGGAAAATGCGAGCAATGTACCCGTCGGCCTTCGCCACCCACTGTCGCTGCGCCTCCAGGCCATGGTGGTGGGCGATGGAGTCGCCCTTGAAGAAGTACACCAGGTTGAACGGTGCAGCCTTCTCCTTGACGAGCATCGCCCCGATCTGGGCGGCGTATTCGTCGTTGATGCCGACGGACTGGAAGAGGCCGCCGTTGGCCTTTCGACCGCTAAAGCCGGTCTCGCGACTGTAGAACAGGTCGCCCATGTAGTATTCCTTCGGCCCCTCGACAGAGGCTCCGAGGTAGCGTCCGCCCCGGCGGTAGCCCTCGACGGTCTTCATCCGGATCTTGTGCGTGTGCGGCCCGCGCCGCACGGGGAAGTTGACGCACGCGCCGTCGAAACCGCGTTCGTGCAGCGTCTCGAAGAGCGTGGAGGCGTAGAGATCGTCCCGGTTCATGCGCCAGACGTTGTTGTGGAAGACCTTAATAGGGCCGGTTGCCATCACGGTCTCGGTCATGGCGCCGTAGACGATCACGCGCCGCTCGTCCTCGTCGTACCAGGCGTGCCCGACGATGCCGCTCTTCGCCGGTGCCTCGCCCGTGGCTATCGCCGCCGTCGCCGCCGGCGTGATACTGGGGAAGACCGATACAGCGTCCCAGACCGCCTCGCCCGCTTCGGCGAGAGCGCCCAGGTTCGGGGCCTCGCCGGCCCGGATCGCCGCGCGCAGAACGTCGGGCCGGATGCCGTCGAGCACTAGGAGCAGTACGGGTTTCGGTTGCAGACTGTTTTGATCGAGTTCCGCCAAAGCTCGCCTATTCTAACGCTTCGACGGCGCGGACGAGCGGCGCGGACGAGCGGCGCGGATCAGTGGTTAGCGGATCAGGACCTGAAACGCGACGATCATGGTTATTATCGAGATGGTGGTAACGATGGCGACGAGGTTGCTGGAGGTCTCTTCCAGGGCGTCAGGCATCAACTCGGAGAAGACCATCCAGATCATGGCCCCCGCCGCGAAGCCCAGCCCGTATGGCAGCAGTGGTTTGAACGCCTCCACGAAGATGAAGGTGGGGACGGCCATTAAAGGTTGGGGAAGGCTGGAGAAGACGCTCTAGAGGGCGGCCCGGTTCCAGCTCACCCCGCGCGCGGCACCAGGACTAGGCTGATCGCCAACCCCTCCGGGATGTTATGGACGGCGATGGCGAGCGTTATGAACAGTCCCAGCGCCTGCCCGCCGCCGAACGACACGCCCACGCCGACACCCTCGGTAAACGAGTGAACCGTCATGACACCCACGATGAGGAGCGCTTTCCGCGCATCGAACGCGCTCATCTGCGCGAAGCTGGCGGCGTGGTCGTGGTGCGAGATCAGGTGCCGCGCGACGACGATTGCCAGCAGGCCGATCAGGGCGCCGGCCATCACGCGCGGGAGGCTGTAGTTGACGCCCTCGTAGATGAGCCCGAAGCTCGCCGCGAGCATCAGCCCGGCGGCGACCGCGTTCGAGACGCCGAGCCACCTGCGGGTCATGTCCTTGACGAAGATGAACAGCAGCGCCCCGAGCCCGGTCGCGGCGGCCGTCAGGGATGCCAACAGGAAAACCTGATGATGCCCGTCGCATCCACGCTACGGCCTCAGGGGGATCAAACGTCCTGGTGCGGGTAGATGAGGACCGGCCCCCGCGCGACGCGCAGAACTTTGGTCGAGGTACTGCCGAGCCGCATGCGCCCGATGGCGCTCAGGCCGCGCTTACCGACCGAGATGAGGCACTGCTCGGGTTCGTCGCCAGCCTCCTGCATGATGACTTTCGCCGGCTCTCCGACGGCGATGCAAACCTTCGGCCGGTCACTCTCCGTTCCGAGTTGGCTCGCCCGCTCCTCCAGGTCCCGCTCCTCGCGCCGCAGCTCGTCGTCCACCCGCCGCGAGTCCATCTGCCGGCCTTCCTCGTCCACCGACGGCAACCGGGGGTACACGCGCATGATGAGGTTGCGGGTATCGAAGAGGCTACCGATGCCTATCGCGAGTTCCGCGGCGCGGCGGGCGCTCTCGGAGGAGTCGTCGCCGCAGATCACACGCCTCGGAGGCCACGCCGCGTCCCCGCCACGCACGACGAGGACCGGGCTCGACGCCCCGTAGACGACGCCTTCCGCGACGCTCCCGAGCAGCAGCCGCGCAACCGGCCCGCGGCCCCTGGTACCCATCACCAACAGGTCAGCCCCAACCTCGGCACAGGTCTCCAGGATCTCCTCCACGAGCGGTCCCTCTCTAAGATGCGTACCCGCGACGGTACCGCCGAGCGCCTCGACCTGCCCAGTCTGCTCCCGCAACAGCCCTTCGGCTTCGCGGTGCATCTCGGTTCTTATGAACTGACCGAACCGGGTGGACGGGACCGGGTGCCAGGCATGGATTAGGTGAAGCTCCGCACCGGCGCCGTTCGCTATGTCCACGGCGGCGCGGGTTGCGAGAACCGCGTCCTCGGACGCGTCGGTGGACAGCAGGATCTTCTTCGGAAGTACGCTCACGGACTCCTCCTTATCCGGCCCGCACGAAGCAGGACGCTGACCTTCCCTCATCTTACAGCCTCCGGCACGCCCGGCACTGATCAATTTGTGCCAGAGAAAGCGTCACTTTCGAGCATTCTCCCAGCGGATACTCATGTTAGTGTTGGTCAAACACGGAAGACGGAGGATCATGGACACCAGACTTCATGCAGACGCCCTGACAGAGATCGAACACACATTCGGCGAGCGCTACCGGCCGGCCGCACCTGGCGCGCCGCCGGCAGTCGCTCCCACGAATGCCGAAGAGGTCGCGACGCTGGCCGAGATCGCCGGCCGCCACAAACTCCCGCTCGCGCCGCGCGGCGCGGGTACGGCTCCTGGAGAGGCCCCACGCGGCCTGTCCGTCGGTTTCGACCTCATGCGGCGCGTCTCCCTCCCGGAAGGGCACGACGTAGTCGAGATCGAACCGGGCATTCCGTGGGTCGAGTTGGAGGACCACCTGCGCGGCTCCGGCAAGAGCCTGCGAGTCTACCCGACGAGCGCGCCACACTCCACGGTCGGCGGCTGGCTCGCGCGCGACGGGCTCGGTGTTGGGTCTCACCAGTTCGGCTGGCTGCGTGACAACGTGGAGTCCGTCGAAATAGTCTTGCCCGGCGGCGAACGCCGAACGCTCCGGGACGAGGACCTGACGCTCGTTGTCGGCGCCGAAGGGACCACCGGTATTATCGTCCGGGCGACCCTCCTCCTGCGCGACGCCGCCCGCGACACGCCGTTCGCCGCCGTCTTCGGGGACGCCGCGAGCTTGGTCCGGCCCATCGAAGACTTGCGCCGCCTGTCCCCGCCCACCTGGCACCTGGGCTTCTCGACCCCGTCTCTCGCCCTCTCGGATGCTCCGGCGGGCAGCTACATCCTGTTCGGAACCCTTCCGGCCGGTAGTGACAGCCCGGATGAGTCCGTCGAAGAGATCACGGCTCGCGGCGGCGAAGTGTTGACCAGGGCCGAGGCGTACCGGGTCTGGGGGGCGAGGTTCTTTCCGGCCGGAGCGCCGGACGCCCCCCACTCCTTCGCCACGGCGCTCGTTCCGCTCTCCGGCCTGAGTGATGCGCTGCGAAGGCTCGAAAGTGCTGCATCGCAGGTAGCCGTTCAGGGGACGGTCGCCAGGGACGGCAGGGTGCTGTTGCTCGGTTTCGGTGGCGATGGCAGCGGCGCTCCCCAGGACCTCGACGCGGACGGCAGTGAGGTCGTGGCGCGCGCCGCGCGCGAGTCCGGCGGTGGCGAGTACGCGACGGGGCTTCGCCGCCTGGAGGGCGTCCCGGAGAAAGAGGCCCTGCGACGGTTCAAAAAAGAGGCGGACCCGGACTCGATCCTGGGCGCTACCTCCTAGAGTACGACCTTCCGACCGCCTTCATACGTCTCGCGGAACGCCTCAACGAGTATCGCCTCGTGCGAGTCGGCTATGGGTGCGTCCGTAGATAAAATAGACCACCACGCCGATAGCCATCCACATCAGGAACCGCAGCCAGGTCCATCCCGCCAGGTTCAGCATCAGGTAGAAGCAGGCGAGCACGGCCAGGATGGGAACCAGCGGCACCAGTGGCGTCCGGAACGCCCGTGGAAGTTCGGGGCGGGTGCGGCGCAGTATGACGACACCGATGGAGACCAGAATAAAGGCGAAGAGTGTCCCGATGTTCACCAGCTCGGCAAGGTCCGATATGGGGGTGAGGGCGGCGATGATGGCGACGAGCACCCCGAACATGATCGTGGTCCGGTAGGGGGTGCGGAACCGGGGATGGACCCGCGCGAACCACTGCGGCAGCAGGTTGTCCCGGCACATGGCGAAGAAGACCCGGCTCTGGCCGAGCATCAGGATCATGATGACGCTCGTGAGCCCACAGACCGCGCCGATGGAGACCAGCCCGGCGGCCCAGCTCTGACCCATGTTGGCGAAGGCCGTCGCCATCGGGGCGGCGCCCTCCAGCTTGCCGTAGGGCGCGACCCCGGTCATAACCAGCGAGACCGCGACGTAGAGGACCGTGCAGACCGCCAGCGACCCCAGGATGCCGATGGGTAGATCCCGCTGCGGGTTGCGCGACTCCTCGGCGGTGGTCGCCACGATGTCGAAGCCGATGTAGGCGAAGAACACTATCGCCGCGCCCGCGACGACCCCAGGAAACCCGAACGACGACACGCCACCGAATATGGACTCCCAGAGCGTGTTGTCCAGCGAGAACCCGCCTCCGCCCGGAGCCGGCTCGCGCGGCGGTATGAAAGGCGACCAGTTAGCCGTCTTTATAAAGAAGACCCCGAATGCGATAAAAAACGCCACCACGAGCAGCTTGATCGCGGTGATGACCTGGTTGATGCGGGAACTTAGCGTGATCCCGATGACCAATACCACCGTCAGGAGCAGCGCGATCACCGCCGCGGGCAGATTTATGATCCCGCCGTCGCCGGGGGCGGCGGTGATGGAAGTCGGTAGCGTGATGCCCAAAAAGCTGTCCAGGATCTGGGCGAAGTACCCCGACCACCCGACGGAGACCGCCGACGCGCCGACGGTGAACTCCAGGATGAGATCCCACCCGATGATCCAGGCTATGAACTCCCCCACGGTGGCGTAGGAGAATGTATAGGCGCTACCGGCCACCGGCACGGTGCTGGCGAACTCCGCGTAGCAGAGGGCGGCCAGGGCGCAGGTGATACCGGAGATGACGAACGAGAGTGCTATGGCGGGACCCGCGTACGTCGCGGCCGCCTGTCCCGTCAGTACGAAGATGCCCGTCCCGATAATGACGCCGATGCCGAAAACGATCAGGTCCAAAGGACCCAGCGACTTGCGAAGCTCGAACTCCGGCTCCTCGGTGTCCCGAATGGACTGCTCGATGGACTTCGTCCGCATTATCCCCATAAGAACGCTCCTCTATCTCTCTCCCGCACAGCCCATCAACTTGCGATACGAGGCATTGTAGAGGTTGGGACTTTCCGATGCTCGTCCCGGCGTTACCAGGACCGGGGCCGCCCCGGATGCGAACCCGGAGGAACGAAGATTATTCTACGGGTGCAGCCTCTTCGGTCCCGGAAGATGAGGGCGCCTGGGGCGTTGCGCCCGGTGCGGCGGGCGCCTCCGGGTCCACGGCCGGCTCTTCGACGGGGGTCTCAGGCGCGGGTTCGGCCGGGTCTACGGGTTCTCCGGTGTTTGGATCTACGGGTTCTCCGGTAGCCGGGTCGACGGGGGTGGCCGAGTCCTGAGACGGGTCCGCTACCTGGTCGGACGTTGCGCCTCCCGATACCAGACCGCCGAGGGTAGAGCCTCCACCTCCCCCGCCGGTCGCTGAGTCTCCGCCGATACCCGGCGTCTGACCCTCCTGGCAAGTGCTCCAGATGCCACAGGAGAGGCTGTTCCCCAGCACTCCGGCCTCGACGGCCGTGATAGCAGCTATCCCGATGACGAACGCGCCGGCGGCGGCCACGAAGCCCCGGATCATGATGGAACGCCGGCGCAGCGTCGGGAGGTGCGAGAACCAGCCCATCGCGGCCCGCATGCGGCCCATGAAATTCTCCCGCAGGTCTGGACGGCCGGATGTTGCGGGCGGAGCCGTGGGCGGCGCATCCGCGCGGCCGGCTTGCGCCCGGTTAGCCTTCGCCCGCATCTTGCGGGGCACTTTCCGCACGGTGCCGGTAACGCTCTCCAGGTAGGACTTCAAGATCGCGGAGCCGCCGGTGATGATCATGGACGTCACCGCCGCGCCGAGGAGCGTCCCCGCAACCCCGAACCGCGACGTGACTACGGCGGCCACCGCCGAAGCGACGCCCGCCGCTAACACCTGGCTTCCGGTTACTACAGGCTGTTTCGATGCTTCACTCATGACCGTTACCCTATCAGGCAACCTATTCGCTTTAAAGCTCCTAAGTGCTCTCAAACGAAAGTTTTTGTAAGCGCTCACACGGTCTTACGGAGTCGCGCCGGAGAGCGGCGGAAGATAAACTCTCTCCCGTCCTACGAGATGGTGAGGAGACAGCGTGGAGAATCAAGGGCAAGAAAAGTTTTCGGAGTTATTCGGGGTGATCCAGGACTACTCGCGCCGGGACTACGACCACCACGACAAGGCGCTCCAGATCATCGCCGGCACCTACGTCTTCATGTTCGAACGCGAGGACATGCCCGACGCGCGCCCCGTGGTGGACGGCATCCTAGAACAGTACGATTACGTCTTCACCACCCTCGAACGTGGCAACCTCGACCCGTTGAGCGTGGATGCTGTCGTGCGAGTCGCCAACTACAGGGAAGAGTACATGGAGTGGGGCATCAACCGCCTCGGCAAGATGCTCGAAGGCGTCTTCCGGCGCTCCCGGGTGGACGACACATACGAAGACTACGTCGGGGACGCACGCATCATCATCCGGGGTCTGGAGAAGATAGTTGTCGGCTCCGCCCTCGAAGACATCGTCGAGAACGGCGGCTGAACCACAAGCCTAACTGGCCGCCATTACCTCCGGCATGAGGTCGCGCAGGAAGCGTCCCGTGTGCGAGTCCTCGACACGGGCTATATCCTCGGGGGTACCGACGGCTACGACTTCGCCGCGCATCGGCTTCTCTTTGACGGTATCGGGAATGATGATGCCGCCCGCGCTCTTGCTGTCCTCTTCGAGCCGTTTGACAACGACGCGGTCGTGCAAGGGCCGGAATTTCATTGAAGGCCTCAAATCTCTGATTGTGGGGGCGAGGTGCGGAAGGGGGGCGGAAAAGGGGCGGAGCGGGGTGCGCTAGGGGAATTTCGGGTCAGTCGTCGAAAAATCGGAAGCCGCAGCTTCCCGCCACGGCACTGCCCTGGCGTGGAGGCGTGCGGCCGTGCCTGCACTCCACGAGCGGCCGG
>CALMWA010000062.1 GCA_937873125.1 uncultured Actinomycetes bacterium
AGCGCCGGGAACACCCATTCCACAGGCGTCTGTATGCCTCCCGCGCTACCGTCGAACCCACCAGCGTTCTTTGTCCAGACGCTACCCTCGGTCATGACGTAGTTGACCGTCTGCATCACACGCCGTACCGGGACCCTCACCGAAACAGCGATATCGCACCGCTCCGGCCCCAGGTCTTCAGAATACGAGTCGCGCTCGTACCCGAGCAGCCCGGCGATCAGGCCCGCGACAGTCGTACGTGGCGGAAACGGGTAGGAGAGCGATGAAGAGTTCGTGTAGAACTTGCGGAACATCGCAAACGCCCCGGTAAGGTCGAAGATTACCAGCGGGCTCTCGGGCATGAGGCTCGCCTAAAGAACCGTTAGCCGGTCGCCCAGAACGTTACCGAGGTCGGCCTCAAGACTTGTGTCCAGGTCCGTATTGACGTGCAGATGGACGGCTTGGATCTGCGCTTCACGCTCGGAAACCCGTCTTACTAACGCCTCAACATTGAGACTATAGTCACGCACGTCGCGCAGCGCGTCGAGCCGCTTACCTTCTTTCTCTTTAGGCTTTACGTCCTCACGCAGATCGCCGAGGCGAGAGCGGGCGTCATCGGCGTACTCCACGCGCAAGTAGAGACGGGGAAGCTGGCCGATCTTGGAGCGCGTGGTCGCCTCGTTGGGTATCGCCTCCAGCATGGCGGTGTCGAGTGCCGCGACATCGGCGTCGGTAAGCCTCGTGTGCCGTGCGCGAGCGCGGGAAACTAGGCCGTGGAACCCGATCAGGGAATAGTACACGCGCCAGTCCTTGCCGAACGTACCGTACTCGCCCTTTTCTCCGGCGTCCCGTCCGGCGAAGTGGCTGGAGATGGTCGCCGAATTATTGACCTCGACCCGGTGTAGGGAGTAGCCCCACCCGAACTGCACCGGGCCAGTAAACGTGAGAGACGTGTTCTCCATCGGCATCGTTGCGCCGAAGAGTCTGACATCCACCAGCCGGTCGAGCAGCCAATCCTTGAACTCCGTACTTCCGCGAGCGTCTTTCTCTTTCAGGCTGTTGCTAGTCTCTCCGTTGAAGGTCTCCAGAAGCAACTTCATGCGGCCTTTGGCATCCGTTGTGGTACCGTCTTCGCGCTTGCGGACCCAGATGTCTTCACCGTTGTTCAGCCAGAAGTCGCGCAGGTAACGCTTGAGTCGCACGTCGGAGACGAGGTTGCGACCGGTTGCCTCGTCCATGCGAGGTTTGTTTTCCTCGTCGGGGTCGCCGTTTGGATTCGTTAGCTTGGCATCGTAGAGGTAAAGTATGTCCGCGTCGGCGATGCTCATGATTACACTCCTTCCGGGATGTTCGTGTCAGATGTCTGTCCTTCCGGACCATCAGCAGGTCGATGGCGAATAGCTTGGAGCGTCGCGTGTGAGTAGCCGCTCAGGATGTAGTAGACGTTCTGGGCAGCATCCAATGACCAGTTGTCTCTGTGCTGCGTCAGCAGAGCCTGGGCTTGAGCGAAGATCACCTCATTGCGTCCTTGCAGAAGCGGACGCCGTTTCCTGTCTCGGTACTGGGTCAGCTTGTCGAAGAGGTCAGTCGCCAACCGTTGCACGCGCGAAACGGTCATGCCACCGTAGTTAATCTTGTTAAGTATCGTCTTGTCGCCATTCTTGCCATTGGGGCCAAGACGATATTGTGCGTTGGCTATCTCTGCTACGAGCGTCCCCAGCAAGTAGAGCGCGGCTTGCTCCTCCGTGTAATGCAAACGCTCCAGGTAGCTGCTCTGCGCGTCCGTCAGATCCTCGCGCAGATCCTTCAGGTAATCCATACTTACATCTACCTCCTTCAGTTGACCGAGACTCCGCAGATAGCCGAGGAGCAGGTTAGTGTGCGCGACGTACCGGACGAGAGCATAGTCTTGATCAGTAGGCTCTGAAACGTGGTAGGACGCGTAGTTGCCGAAGCGGTAGACGTTCACCAACTCCACGAAACCATCCACCAGGTTCCGACGATCCACTAGGCCGCTGCCTATAAGCGTGGCGTAGAACTCCAAAACGGGCTTGCTTAGAACGGTCGTGCCGCTCTTACGAACCGGCAACAGGTAGTAGATGTTCCTCATCGTGAGGTCCCACTGCCCGCTCTCGCCGAAGAGCACGTAGCTGACCTCGTCAGCGAAAACGCTGGCTCGAAGACGCAACTCTTCCAGCCGATAATCGGGTATGTCTTGAATGAGACGCAGTACTTTGAAGTTAGCTTTGTTCTGCCGATAGAAGAGCAGGTTGAGCACGTAGCTGCCTCTCTCGGCAATGCGCTCAATACTCTCATCCACATCTTTTTGCAGCCCGAGATCAAGGTACGTGCGTTTCTTGATCGTTCTCAAAAGATGGTCCAGGTTCCCATGTAATTCTTCCGGTATCTCTGTTGTATAAAGATCGGGTAGCAAGTACCCGTTTGTGCCTGCGAGATAGAAGCCGAGCCGCCTGCGAACAAACCGTTCTCCGACCAGCAGCGCCTTGTAAGCCTCTTTGGAGAGGCCCATGGTCGCGCCGAAACCCTCCGACCTAGCGCCCGCCGCAAAACCCTGTTTGTCGGTAATGTAATACTTGAACCCGAACCGGGTCATGTTCGACGTTACAGGTCCCTCGTTCCCCGTAAGGTGGCATTTGCCATAAGGGGCGTCCTCAAAGACGGTATCCACCAAGACTTTCTCGAGATACTCTTGGTAAGTCTCGTCGTCTACGACGAGATTCCCGTCTAGCTCCAGCGTGAACAGCATCCGTTCACGACCGAGCCGAGAGCCGTAACGTGCGTAGAAGGCGCCATTCACCAGCTTCGGTACTTCCCTCGCGTTATCAGCCTCGCGCACGCGCTCTCGCGCTACCTCCACGGAGACGCCGTTCATGGCGATGCGTCTCAGATCCCAGAAATGACGGTAGCGACGGTAAGCGCCTCCTCCGCGGATACCGACTTCTTCCGGTTCACCGAGGTCCAGGTAGAGTTTGTCCACCAGTTCATCGAGCTTCGCATGCAACTCGGTTTCTGGCGGGATGCGTCGCAGTAGGTTAGGAACGGTCTGGGTAAGGAGATAACCGAGATTATCCGTGGTGATACGATCCTGATCGCTATTCGCCCCAGCCGCGTTGCCGAGCCACAAGTAACGCGCGGACGATTTCTCACCTTCCGCCTCCAACTCGCTGACCTCGACATCAAAATTCAGCGAAGCAAGGTCCAATTTGAGCACGGCTATTTTGGGATTGTCTTTCTTCGGTCTCGGTGGTTCGAGTGCCAACGACTCCAAGAACATTCTCCGCCCTTCAGAACCGCCCTGGGCCGAACTGCCAATCTGATAGATGCTCTCAATCATCTAACCACCCCCACCATCCCGAATCCCTGAGCGTTCTTGGCCCCGAAGCCGGCGTCGTAGACGAGGCGGAAGTACGGTTCGGGGAGCTTTGCTTCGTACAGGCCGGTCCAGCCTTTTATAACGAAGCCCTTGAAGTCGAGCACTTTTTGATCCCCCGCCTTCACCCTATGCGGCCGGACGTAGGCTCCTTCGAGGTCCCTGTCCACGTCGGCCGCCCAGCCGAGGGCTTTGGCCTTGCGCGCCACGTTGGCGACGAGGCTCTCGCTCCACTCTTTCTCCTGCGGCGCGTAGTAGTAGGTCTTCTTCTTGCCATCGGGTGTTTGCAGGGTGCTGTAGGCAGTGATGGGGGAGAGGGTATTGACGATCACGGGTTTCGCCGGGTCTATCTCGGGCT
>CALMWA010000063.1 GCA_937873125.1 uncultured Actinomycetes bacterium
CATCGACCCCGCAGACACGCGCCGCCCTCTTCGGCGTCCATTCACGCGCGGTCTTCGATGCGGCTTCGAAGCCGCTCGTGCGGCGTTCAACGAACTCCTGGTCCATGAAACCTTCGTCGATCAGGACTCGCAGCATCGCGTTGGCGAGGGCGAGGTCGGTGCCGGGTTTGATCGGCAGGTGGAGGTCGGCGATCTCAGCGGTCGCGGTGCGGCGGGGGTCCACGACGATGACCGAGACGGCGGGATCCTTTTTGCGCTGCTTGATCCTGCCGAACGTGATCGGATGACAGTCCGCCGTGTTGGAGCCCCAGAGCATGACACACTCCGCGAAAGCGATGTCCGCGTACGCGGAAGGCGGCCCGTCGGTCCCGAACGCGCCCGTATAACCGGCCACCGCGCTCGACATGCACAACCTGGAGTTCGAGTCCATGTTGTTCACCCCGAGGAACCCCTTCGCGAGCTTGTTCACCGCGTAGTAGTCCTCGGTCAGTAGCTGCCCGGAGATGTAAAACGCCGCCGCCTCCGGCCCGTGCTGCTCGATGGTGCCTTGCAGCTTCCCGGCGATCTCGGCGAGGGCGTCGTCCCAGGAGATTTGCTCCAGTGTGCCGCTTCGGGTTTTTCGCAGCGGATGTGTGAGGCGGTCGGGGGAGGAGATCGCCTCGGGGAGGCCGGTTGGCTTCGGACAGAGCTTGCCGAAGTTCGCTGGGTGGGACTTGTCGCCTCGGATCTGTACGATCTTCTCGTTCTCCACCCCGACCTCGACTCCGCACCCGACCCCGCAGTAGGGGCAGGTGGACTTGATCCAACGCCCAGGCTGCTTCGCCGTCGTCTTGGTCTTCGCCAAATCTCTCCTCTAAACCGCTGATGGTCCGACTCGTAGAAAGCCACGCCCGGACATGTATTGACGTGCTCCGCGACGATCTCGGCAAAGACTAGTCCCCGATCGGTCGTCTCCGCATCGGCCCGATGTACATATATGCAGTCCCGTAATAGACAGATATTGCTACAGCTTGATAATCAAACACCGGCACATGGATTCGGCCTTGTGGGGGCCGGATATTTCCGCCATTCGGACAAAGACTTTATCCCGCCCCGTCCATAGCATTAGCTCCGTGTCAGGCCCCGCATGCCTGAAGAGGGCGGTGCGGGTCCTAGGCGGGCCGGTTACGGATGGAGACTCGACGTGTGTGAAGGAGTTGGTACGACGGATGGCTAGTACCTCGGTTGAGAACAAGAAGCGTGTGGAGAGTGTGAAGGCCGGGTCCAACTGGATCGAGAAGTGGAACCCCGAGGACGAGCACTTCTGGGAGAACGGGGGAAAGAGGGTCGCCCGGCGCAACCTGGTGTTCTCGATCTTCGCGGAGTTCCTGGGGTTCTCGGTGTGGCAGTTGTTCAGCATCGTGGGCGCTCTGCTGCCGTTTATAGGATTCGGGTTCAACGCTAATCAGGTCTTCTGGCTCGTGGCTATACCGGGGCTCGTTGGGGCGACGATGCGCTTTCCGTACACATTCGCGGTGCAGAAGATAGGCGGACGCAACTGGACGATCATCAGCGTCTTGTTGCTCCTGATCCCGACTCTAATACTCGGCTTCGCGGTAATGAACCCGGCGACACCGTACTGGGTCTTCGTGGTCTCTGCGGCTGCCGGCGGCTTCGGCGGCGGCAACTTCTCCTCCAGCATGACCAACATCAACTACTTCTTCCCCAACCGCCGGAAAGGTTCGGCACTCGGGATCAACGCGGCGGGCGGCAACATCGGGGTGGCGATCGTGCAGCTTCTGGTCCCGATACTTACGACTATCGGGTTCTCCATCGTCGCCATCGGTGGTTCGCAGACGAAGACGGATCCCGCGACTAACGCCACGTCCTCGGTCTTCATGCAGAATGCGGCCTTCTTCTGGGTGCCGCTCATCCTGATCTCCGCGGTCTGCGCTTACTTCTTCATGAACAGCCTGCACATCTCCCAGACCCTGGCCCGCGAGCAGGCGCTCGTGCTGCGCCGCAAGCACACGTGGCTGATGAGCTGGCTGTACATCGGGACGTTCGGGTCGTTCATCGGGTACTCAGCGAGCTTCCCGGCCCTCATAACCGTTCAGTTCCCGGAGAACATCGAGTACGCCGGTCTCGCCTGGCTCGGGCCGCTGGTGGGCTCCCTGGCCCGGCCCTTCGGCGGTTGGCTGTCGGATAAGGTGGGTGGTGCGCGGGTGACGTTCTGGACCTTCGTCGTAATGATAGCGGCGGTCATCGGCGTACTCTACTTCCTGGGCGCGGGCTCCTTTCCCGGATTCCTCGGCATGTTCCTGCTCCTGTTCATGATGACAGGCATCGGCAACGGCTCGACGTACCGTATGATCCCGTTCATCTTCCGCACCGAGCGCGCCCGCGAGGCCGAGGGCGGTGACGAGGAGACCCAGGACCGGCTCGTTCGCCAGGGTCTCAAGGAAGGCGCGACCGTCCTCGGGTTCGCCGGGGCGATAGCTGCCTACGGTGGCTTCATAATCCCGCGGGCTTACGGTTCCTCCATAGAAGCGACCGGCGGTCCGCAGACGGCCCTGACGGCGTTCATCATCTTCTACGTCACTTGCATCGCCGTCACTTACTGGTTCTACTACCGCCGAAACGCCGAGATCCCCTGCTAGAAAGGAAGCGTGCCGCATGGCCTACACGACCGTGCTGTTGCAGACGATCACCAAAATCGAGGGCGAGGGGCTCGACTCTCCGAAACCCCTGAACCTGACGTATACCGTCACCCAGGGATGCACGGCCGGGGTTCAGTACGTCCGGGCGGGTAGCACCGTGACGGGCATGATGAACATCACGCTCCTCAAGAACGGCAAGGTGATGCGCTACGTGCCGGTCGCCGCCGGTAGCACCATGCACGTGCCGTTAGCCATAGTAGACGACCTGCGGTCCGGAACCGGGATCGAGGTCGTGGCCGCCGCGGAAGGGTCCGGGACTCTCATACTGGATATCGGCATCCTCGAAGTGAACATCGGGTAACCGTCGAGTTTATAGCCTCGCTTCCGTGGCCGAGCGGGTGCGCTCCGCCAAATCCCGGACAACCTCGGCCACGGAGCCTGTAGCCTGCCACACCTCTAGCTGGCGCTCGGACTCCGTTGGCTCTCCAATGATGCGATGCAGCGCGGAGAGGTCCCGGTTCGTCGTATCCGGTAGATGCGAGATCAGAATTTCGATAGCGGAACGGGTCTCGACCGGCTGGTGGGTCTCGTGGTCCACGAACGCGCCGCGCAGGCCGTAGCGCTGGGCGCTCCACTTGTTCTCTTCGATTTCGCGGTTGATGATGATGGGTTTGAGGTCGCCGGATTCGTACTCCCTGACCAGCATGTCGCAGACGGCGGCGGCGAAGGAGATCAGGGCCTCGTTGCGGGAGACATCGGTCTGGGCGTCGAAGGCTCGTATCTCGACGGTGTCCAGACCGGGATGCAGCCTTACGTCCCACCAGATCTCACCTAGAGTGTCTATCGTCCCGGAGCGCTTGAGATAGTCTACGTAGTCCGTGTACTCGTTCCACGATTCGAGCGGGCCGGGCAGTCCGGCGCGGTGGTAGGCACGGGAGAACATCAGGATGCGGGCGGAGTGCATGTCCGTATACTCACCCTGCCAGAACGGCGAGTTGACCGAGAGCGCCAGGAAGTGGGGGACGTACTCCCGCAGGCGGTTGAAGAGGTAGAGTGCTTTCTCGCGGCCCTGCACGGCGTAGTGAACGTGAAGGGAGAAGGTGTTGTTGCGCCGGATGAGCCAGCCGAGTTTCCGCTTCAGGCGCTGGTAGTGGGGTTTGTCTATTATCTCCTGCTCCCGCCAGTCGCCGAGGGGATGGGTGCCGCTCGTGCCGAGTAGCCGTCCGAGGTTATCGGCGTGCTGCAGCAGTACGCGGCGGCGGG
>CALMWA010000064.1 GCA_937873125.1 uncultured Actinomycetes bacterium
CGCGGAGCCGAGAGCCGAGGGAACATCGGGCTATGTTACCCCAGCGCCGTCATTTGCATCCGGCACGCCAAGCGCTACGAACCGAAGACCACGAGCGCGACGAGGATGAGGATCACGGCGAGCGCGAAGCCGCCGATGATGAGGAAGAAGACCTTATCCGCTCCCTCCGCAGCCCGCCGCCCGGATCTCGTCGACCCGCTGCGTCGGTTCCTCCGGCTACTCGGTCTCCAGCGTCTGTACATCTCCCCGGCCTGCTACTAGCTTTTACCCAGCGCCTCGGCCACGAGCGCCGCGACCTCGGACGGGTTCGTCGCCGCCCGGATTCCGGCTTTTCTCAGAGCCTCACTTTTCGCCTCTGCGGTGCTCTCGCCGCCGGAGACTATCGCGCCAGCGTGGCCCATCGTCTTGCCTTCGGGGGCGGTGAACCCCGCGATGTAGGCGACGACCGGGGTGCTCATCTCGGACTGGATGTACTCGGCGGCGAGCTGCTCGGCGTTACCGCCGATCTCCCCGATCATCACCGCGCACTCCGTCTCCGGGTCGGCCTCGAACTTCTTGAGGATCTCGATGAAATCCGTACCGATTATGGGATCTCCCCCGATCCCGACGGCCGTGCTCTGACCGATGCCGCGCTGCGTCAACTCGTTGACGACCTGGTAGGTGAGCGTTCCGCTGCGGCTCACGACGCCGACGTTGCCGGGAGTGAAGATGTCGCGCGGCATGATCGAGACGTTCGCCTTGCCCGGCGAGAGCATCCCCGGACAGTTCGGTCCGACGAGCGTGGCGTCAGTCATCCGCATGTAATCCGAGACTTTGAGCATGTCGTGGACCGGGACTCCCTCGGTGATGCAGCAGACCGTGCTCACGCCCGCATCGAGCGACTCGAAGATCGCATCGGCCGAGAACGCCGCCGGCACAAAGATGACGCTGGCGTTGGCCCCCGTCTCACGCACCGCCTCGCCGACGGTGTTGAAGATCGGGACGCCCTCCTGGTCCTGGCCGCCCTTACCCGGCGTTACGCCGGCCACGACCTGCGTGCCGCTCTCCAGCATGCGGCCCGTGTGGAACGCGCCCTCCCGGCCCGTTATTCCCTGGACGAGGAGCCGCGTGTCGTTGTCTACGAGTATCGCCATACGTTTACCGCCCTCCGTCGCGCGATAGCTCCACGGCCCGCCGGGCCGCGTCGAGCATCGTCTCCTCGGTGTGTACGTTCTCCGGGGTGTTCTCCGAGAGGATCCTGCGGCCCTCCTCGGCGTTGGTGCCGTCGAGCCGCACGACTATCGGGAGGCTCAACCCCGTCTTCTCTATGGCGGAGAGCAGACCGCGCGCCACCTCGTCGCCGCGGGTGATGCCGCCGAAGATGTTGAAGAACACGCTCTTGACCTTCTCGTTCGACGTAACGATATCTAGGGCGGTGGAGATCTTCTCCGCGTCCGCCCCGCCGCCGACGTCGCAGAAGTTGGCCGGCTCGCCACCGGCCTGCGCCACGACGTCCAGCGTGCTCATCACGAGCCCGGCCCCGTTGCCGAGGATTCCCACTTCACCGCCGAGCTTCACGTACTGCAGGCCCACCTCCTGAGCCCGCTGCTCCTGCGGGTCGGCGGCCTCCACGTCGTGAAGCTCCGCGATATCCGGGTGGCGGAACAGGCTGGTGTTGTCAACCGTCACCTTCGAGTCGAGCGTCAGCACCGTCCCGTCGCCGGTGACGACGAGCGGGTTTATCTCCACCAGGCTCGCGTCCGCGCCGACAAAGGCCTTATAGAGGTTCGAGAGCGTCTTGCCGAGACCCTTCGCGGCGTCCTTGTTCAGGCCGGAGGCGAACTGTATCTCGCGGATCTGGTACGGCAGCAACCCCACGAGCGGGTCGATGTGCAGCCGCACGATAGCCTCCGGGTTCGTCTCCGCGACCTCTTCGATGTCCACGCCGCCCTCGGTGGAGAACAGGATCAGGGGCTTCTTCGCGGAACGGTCTACGGTGATGGAGAGGTACATCTCCTTCGCAATGTCCGCACCGCCTTCGATGAGCACCCGCCGGACGGTATGTCCCCGGATGTCCATGCCCAGGATCTGCTCCGCTGCCGACTCCGCCTCTTCGGGACTGTTGAC
>CALMWA010000065.1 GCA_937873125.1 uncultured Actinomycetes bacterium
ATCCGGGCTTCACGGTTCGGAGTTTCGGCGGTCGGGTGAGCGCGGCAGACCAGATGAAGTTCCAGAACCTCTTGCTCGCGTTCGGCGCGGCGGCGCTCTCGGAGTTCGGTGAGGGATTCGTACAGCGGCTCTTTCACGCGCTGCGGGGCGAAGACGACGTAGTAGACAACGAGCGGGTGGAGGAGTTGCTCGCAGGGGCGCTCGGTCCGCGCGGGCCGGAGTGGCTGAAGTCCAGACCGGAATTCTAGGGGGAACATGCGTGACTCGTTCGACATACTGTTATTGCCCGGCGACGGCATCGGCCCGGAGGTAGTAGACGCTGCCCGCGAGGTGATGGACGTGGCGGCGGAGCACTACGGCGTGAAACTCTCCTACGAAGAACGGAAGATCGGGGGCGTCGCCATCCGCGAGGAGGGCGAACCCGTCTCCGAGACGACTCTGGAAGCCGCCAGCGCCTCGGACTCCGTGCTGCTCGGCGCGGTCGGCCACCCGGACTTCGACGGCGGCGCCGTACGTCCCGAAGCTGGGCTCCTGAAGCTCCGCAAGCACCTCGGGGCGTTCGCCAATTTGCGGCCCGTCGTGGCGCTGCCGTCGCTGCTCTCGGCCTCGACCCTGAAACGCGAGGTCGTCGAGGGGGTGGACATCCTCATCATTCGGGAGCTTACGGGCGGAGCGTACTTCGGGGAGAAAGAGGAGGGGACGGAACGGGCGAGCGACCTCTCCGTGTACACGCGGGACGAGGTGGTGCGCGTGGCGCGGGTGGCGTTCGAGGCGGCGAAACGGCGCAAGCGGCGCGTGACAAGCGTGGACAAGGCGAACGTGATGGCGACGGGCCGGTTGTGGCGGTCGGTGGTATCGGAGGTCGCGGAGGAGTACCCGGAGGTGGAGTTGGAGCACGTGCTGGTGGACGCGGCGGCCATGTTCCTGATCCGGGACCCGAGGCGCTTCGACGTGTTGCTCACCGAGAACCTCTTTGGCGACATCCTCTCCGACGAGGCCGCCATGCTGCCCGGCTCGATGGGGATGCTGCCCTCGGCCTCCCTCGGCGCTCCCGGCGAGCCCGGAATCTTCGAGCCCGTCCACGGCTCCGCCCCGGACATCGCCGGACAGGGCAAGGCCAACCCCTACGCGACGATCCTCTCCACCGCGATGATGTTCCGCCACACGCTGGGCCGCCCGGACGTGGCCGAAGCCATAGAGCAGGGCGTCTCCGTGGCGCTTGAGGCGCATTTCCTCACCCCGGACATCGGGGGGACGAAGACGACCGAAGAAGTAACGAAAGCCGTGAGCCGCTGGGTAGCGGCGGGAGAAGGTGTTGCATAAAGATGAGCATAAAATTATTCGATACGACGCTAAGGGATGGGACGCAGCGCGAGGGCGTGAGCCTGACGACGGAGGACAAGATCCGGATAGCCCGAGAGCTGGATAGCCTCGGCCTCCACTACATAGAAGCCGGCTTCCCCGCCTCCAACCCGAAAGACCTGGAGTTCTTCGAGAACTTCGACGCCTCGGAGCTGGAGAACGCAAAGCTCGTAGCCTTCACCCGCGCCCGCCGCCCCAACGGCCGCGCCGAAGACGACCCGGCGGTCACGCTGCTACCGGCGCTCTCCGCCCCCGTCGCCTGCATCGTCGCCAAGAGCTGGAAGCTGCACGTCGAGAAGGTCCTGCGGACCACCCCGGAAGAGAACATCGAATCCGTAAAGGACACCGTCGCGTACCTGGCGAACGCCGGCAAGGAAGTCATCTTCGACGCCGAGCACTACTTCGACGGCTTCCGGGACGACCCGGATTACTCGCTCGCCGTCCTGCGGGCCGCCGCCGAGGCTGGCGCAACAACGCTCGTCCTGTGCGACACCAACGGCGGCACGCTGCCGACGGAGTTGAAGGCCGTCGTCGCGCGAACCGTCCGCGAGTTCGCCGCGATGAACGGCGTCGAGGTCGGTATCCACACGCACAACGACTCCGGGTGCGGGGTGGCGAACGCTCTCGCGGCGGTCGAGGCCGGTTCGACGCACGTGCAGGGTACGATCAATGGCGTCGGGGAGCGCACCGGGAACTGCGATCTCATCACCGTCATCGCCAACCTGCAACTCAAGATGGGCCTGCGGGTCATGGACGACGAGCGGGTACGACGGCTCACCGAAGCCTCCAACTACGTCTCCGAGCTCATGAACCTGACGCCGGACACGCACCGGCCGTTCGTGGGGAGAAGCGCCTTCGCGCACAAGGGCGGCCTGCACGTGGACGGCATCTCCAAAGACCCCGCGACCTACGAGCACATCGTGCCGGAGGCCGTCGGCAACGTGCGGCGAACGCCCGTGGGCGAGCTCTCCGGCAAAAACTCCATCCGGGCAAAGGCCGAAGAGCTTGGAATAGAGGCGGGAGACGCGACGGAGATACTCTCCGCGATAAAGAAGCGCGAGTACGAAGGTTATCACTATGAGGCGGCGGATGCGTCGCTCGCGCTCTTGATCGGACGCACGATGGGCGAGGACCGGCCGCTCTTCGAGTTGGAGACGTTCAGGATCATAAGCGAGAAGCGGGCGGACGGTCTCACGACGACCGAGGCGACGATCAAGCTGATGGTCAAGGGACAGCGTGTGATCTCGACCGCCGAGGGCAACGGTCCCGTGAACGCGCTGGACAAGGCTTTGCGCGAAGCTATCGGACCGCATTACCCGGAGCTTGCGGAGATACACCTCTCCAACTACAAGGTCCGCATCCTGGACGAGCACCGCGCCACCGCCGCAACGACTCGTGTGCTCATAGACTCGACCGACGGCAAGCGCGTCTGGGGCGCGGTCGGCGTCGGCGAGAACATCATCGAGGCGTCGTGGCAGGCGCTAGTAGATGGCCTGGAGTACGGTGTGAACGGGACGCAGAAGGGATAGGCCGGTCTCTCCGGCCGCTTTCGCGGGAGCACAGGCCTCCCAGGGGGATGGCGGCTATCTAACTAGGTCCTCTGGCCAAGCCCTGGCGAGGAGGACTATGAATGGTGACTGCCGTTGCCCTCATGCGCAGCATCCTCGATGGCCTTCAGCACACCCTTTAGCAACCCAGGGGCCAGGTCATCGCCGCCGGGGCTGATCACCCAGTTCAGCCCGCTACCGCCCGGTATGCCCCGGCCCTTTACTCTCGCACAGATCACGTAAGTCTCGAGCGTTGCGTCCTCGCCGTAGTAGCTGGTGAGGTGGTTTACCAACGTCGTCACCGAATTGTTGAATAGCGACAGCTCTATCGCCATGAATCTCCCTTTCTCGTGTCCTGTTGACCTCTGCTCGCGCGGCCCGGAGGTGTCTTATATCATGCTACCCGCAACGCGCCCTCGGGGATGCTTTACGGGGAACTCTTCTCAGGAGAGCCTCTCAGGAAAGCGCGACGAGCATCGCGGCCCGACCCCTGCTGGCCCAGCCTCTAGCCGTACCGGACGGTACGTCGAGAACTTCGGCTATCTCAGCGTAGGAGAGGCCCTCCAGGTAGCGCAGAATGAGGGCGGCGCGGTGCTCTTCCCGCACCTGTCGGAGGTACACGGATATCTCGTCCCTGCGCTCCGAGCCAATAGCAGACGCCTCCGGGTCCGCATCTCCTCCGGAAGGTTCCACAAGGTCCGGCACGCCGCCACCGAATGCGTACTCTTCCCGGCGCGATGCCTTTTTGTGCAGGCTCAGGCACGTGTTCACCGTGATCGTCCGCAACCAGGTCGTGAAAGAGCTGTCCCCTCTGAAGTCCCCGAGGTGCCGCCAGACCCGGACCCAGACCTCCTGGCAGGCGTCCTGGGCCTCCTCCCGGCCGAGTATCTGGACAGAGATACCCCGCACGAGGCCCGAGTGTTCCCGGACCAGTTGCCCGAAGGCCGTAACGTCGCCGCGTGAAGCGCGGACGATCCTTCTGTGATCCTGGGCGCTCAAACGAATACGCCCCCCGTCCGTAAAGTTCGGAGAACCAGCCCGCATGCCGGACGCCCGTGGAAGATCACGCCCACAAGATAACAGACCGGACGCTCCGGAGACACCCGCCGCGCTTTCGCCCAAACCATTACGCCCGTGTGGCGATCCAGAAAGACGCCTCAGTCAAAAAGTTCCGGCTGCGCGACGCCGTCGCGACGAAACGCCGCCGTAGAGAGCTTCGGGAAGCGGCCGTGCTCGATCCCGGCGTGACGGCAACTCACCTCGAAGAGCCGGGCGATGTGCTCGGCGAACACACCCTCCCCCCTCATGCGCGTTCCGAGGTCCGGGTCGTTGAGCCGGCCGGCTCTCATAGAGCGGATGCGGTTTAACACTTTCTCTTTACGGTCCGGGAAGTGACGGCCCAGCCAGTCCTCGAAGAGAGGCTGCACCGCGCCCGGCAGGCGCACAGGAACGAAAGCGGCAAAGCTCGCCCCCGCTTCGGCGGCGGCGGAGATGAGGTTCGGCAGCTCGTGGTCGGTGAGGCCGGGGATCACGGGGGCCGTCATGACGCCCACGGGGATGCCCGCTCCGGCGAGCTTCTCTATCGCGGCGAGTCGGCGTACGGGCCGCGAAGTGCGCGGCTCCATGACGCGTCGCAGGTTGTCGTCCAGCGTAGTCAGGGAGACGGCGACCACGGCTGCATCGTAGCGGGCAAGCTCGAAGAGGAAGTCTATATCCCGCGTGACGAGATGATTCTTGGTGACGATGGCGACCGGGTTTCGGAACTCCGCGAGGACTTTGAGGCAACCGCGCGTGATCCCCATCCTCCTCTCGACGGGCTGGTACGGATCGGTGACGCCACTCATGGAGAGTACCTTCGGCTCCCAGCGAGGGGATGAGAGCCGCTGACGCAGCAGTTGTGGGGCGTCCTCTTTCACAAGAACCTTCGTCTCGAAGTCTAATCCCGCCGACATCCCCAGATATTCGTGCGTCGGGCGGGCGTAGCAGT
>CALMWA010000066.1 GCA_937873125.1 uncultured Actinomycetes bacterium
AGCGTCAGGTCTATCGCGGTCTCTTCTTCGCCAACCTCGACGCTTACGCCCTTGGTGACGTTTCCGCCGCCGGACGTATTGCCGCCCGTGATGCCGCCCGTCACGCTCGACAAGAAACCGCCCACGGCCGCCGAGGCGCCGCCGCCCATCTGGACCTTCTCGACCTCCTGGGCCGCGATGCCCGCGATTTGCTGTACCACCGCGTCACTTATGATGGTCCTGCCCTTGTCGCTCTTCAACGGGCTTCCCTGCGCCTGATTGCTGCTTCTCTCGGTCATTCCCTCTCCCTTCGTAGAGACGATTACTATCGGTAAGATACTCTATCGTCTTGAATGCTGTGGAACACCGTCTCTCCAAAGCCGGCATCCGCCATACGGCGCTGATTACCCGACGTTACCCACACCCAAACAACGACGAGTACAAAAAGTGAACCCCGCTCAGACAAACAAAAGCCCCAGCGTTTGCCGGGGCCGATAGTAGCGGGGATAGGATTTGAACCTATGACCTTCGGGTTATGAGCCCGACGAGCTACCAGACTGCTCCACCCCGCGTCGCGAGACAGATTCTAGCATCCGTGAAACGTTTGTAAAGTCGCGGACGGCCGTGCTACCGTAAAGGTCGAGATGGTCGCTATTTTGCTCATTCTGATCTGCGTCGGCGCGATCCTCGCGCTCGTTGCCGGGTTGCGGGCGCTTCGCGCGTGGCTCGCATACCGGCGCGCCCGCGCCACGTTCCAGACGGAAGTCACCGACGAGGTCGCCCGTCTCGCGCAGCGTGCCGGCGAGTTGGAGCGTGGCGTCGCCAGACTCGACGCGCGAGCGAACCAGTTGCCGGTCAAAATCTCCGAGCTGCAGCAGAGTCTCGCCGCGCTCACGGCGCTCACCGGAGTCCTCGGAACCTCTCTGCGCCAGGCGCAGAAGATACTCTCCGTCACCCGGATAAAGACCTCCGGCACGGCCACTCTATCGAACACGATCGGCAAGAGCTGGAGGTCCTGGAAGACCAGTCGGCGCCTGGCCTGAACCCTATGGAGCGCCCTCGGTGAGCGACGAGCGAACAGGCGGTGAAGAGGCGCTAGAACCCTCCGGGGAGGAGTGCGAGATCTGCGGCGCCGAGATGTACGGCCTGCACTGCAAGCTCATCTGCCCCAACTGTGGCTACCGCCGCGACTGCTCCGATCCGTGAGTGCCTTCGAGGGCTGACAACGCCCGCTCGCACCATCCCCGGACCTCAGCATTGACCTCCATAACGTCCCAATCCTCACGTGCGTACCACCCGACCTTGTCGGCGCTGAAATTTTTGTGGATATCGGTCGAGCCGGTTGGTCGGGCGAAGTAGATGAGATCTATATGCTGGTGGCCCGGCCCGATGTCTTCCAACTGCACCCCGGCGGGCCGGTGGAGCTGCACCGGGTCTTCGACGTCCTCGCGCCGCTCTCCGACGAGTGCTACACGCACCCCCGTCTCCTCCCATACCTCACGCAGCGCAGCGTCGTCGGGCAACTCATCCTTCTCTATGTGACCGCCCGGCGGCAGCCACATGTCGAGCTTGCGGTGGTGGTGCAGTAAGACTCTCCCTTCCCACACCACGAACACCGCAACGGTGAAGTGCCGGCCGGTATGCTCGTTCTGCATGAGGAACAGGGTACAACACCCGGAGGCCGGGTACGCGGGATCACAGCGAGCTTGCGATCCTGGTTGTAGCTTCGAGCGAAACACGAACGAGGAGCAAGAGTTGCCCGGACTACCCGAAGACGCCCTCCGGCGTTACGACGAGACGCCGGACGAAGAGTTCTACCGTCAGCCACGCCTCGTCACCCACATCGACGAGGGTGCCATAGCCGCCGTCACCCAGCTCTACCGCGAATATTGCTTCTGGTATCTGGAAGGCAAGGCAAGGGAACGCGGAGCATCCTCATCTTGGCCACCAGAGGCCCTAACGGACACCTGCTCGCTATCCATGCCAGCGGTGAAGCTTCGGTAGCCTTCGCTGCCGAGCGCTCTAGGATGCACGCATCTCTCGCAGTTTCCCACAACGTTAGCCGTCAAGACGCCGCACGAATATAACCAAGCCTATGGCTTCGGGCAAGTAGATCCGACTCGAAGACCTGGTGTTTGACTTCCGACACACCTTCTGCCCTCCGCTCTACTCCCGACTCCTGCTGGATTGTCGTCACGTTCTACTCGAAGCTTTAGCCGAACGCACTTCACCTGCCATCAGCCAACCGAAACAGGTACATCGTAGGCCGCGGGAGATGGTTGCGTCACCTTCTCAAGCGGACGGGAGTGACGCCTCTTCGGCGCGCATCTCCTCCAGAACCCTCTCGATGAACACCGGCACGGGCCTGGACCACCTGCAGAAGGCGATGCCCGACCGCTACTTCGACGTCGGCATCGCCGAGCAGCAGGCGATCCTCTTCGCCGCCGGCCTCGCCCTGGAAGGCGTCAAGCCGGTCGCCGCGATCTACTCGACGTTCCTGCAGCGCGCGTTCGACCAGATCGTCCACGACGTCTGCCTGCAGAAGCTCGACGTCACGTTCGTGCTCGACCGCGCGGGCCTCGTCGGCGACGACGGCCCGACGCACCACGGCGTGTTCGACATCGCCTACCTGCGGCCGCTGCCGAACATGGTGCTGCTCGCCCCGCGCGACGAGGCGATGCTCCTGCACATGCTCCGCACGGCGCTCGAGCACGACGGCCCGATCGCGCTGCGCTACCCGCGCGGCGCCTCGCTCGGCGTCCCGCTGCCGAGCGACGATCAGATCCGGCCGATCGAGATCGGGACCGGCGAGATCCTGCGCGAGGGCTCGCGGGTCGCGCTCCTCGGCTACGGCACCGGCGTCGAGAAGTCGCTCGAGGCGGCCGATCTGCTCGCCGAGCGCGGGCTGGACGTCACCGTCGCCGACGCGCGGTTCGCCAAGCCGCTCGATCAGGCGCTGCTCGCCGAGCTGGCGGCCGAGCACGAGCTGCTCGTCACCGTCGAGGAGGGCGTGCTGCCCGGCGGCTTCGGGTCGG
>CALMWA010000067.1 GCA_937873125.1 uncultured Actinomycetes bacterium
CACCCCGAGGTCCAGGACCGCCCGCTCGTAGCTCCCGTGGCCCCCCAACCTCACGTCGAGCAGCGTGTCCGCCGCCGTCGCCGCCCCCGCCGGGACGACGCCAACGATACAGAGAGCCAGAGCTACAGCCGTCAGCAGAACCATCAAACGCCGCATCCGCGCTCCTCTCCGAGACTCCCCATTCTCCGGTATCAGGATAACACCCGCCGCCGCATCTCGCCGCAGCGCACGGTGTCTGTTCGCGGGCATCACGATGCTCCATGAATTGGGAGATGTACGACCTGCCGTTGAGAAAGGTTAGGCTCCACGGTTAAGTTCTGGAACAGCTAATTCACCGTCTCGAACGTGGATTCAAAGGTCTAGGGCAAGCGGATGCTTCAGGGGTGCCAGGAGATCAGATCCTCTACAGGGATGGCCTCGGTCGTCCCGGACTCGGGATCTATGACGGCGTGGCTCGCCCCAGCCCGCCGCGCGACGCGGGCGTGGCGGCGCAGGCCGTCGGCATCGTCTATCTCGCCGAGCCGGTCGGGGAGATCCAGGTGCGCGGCCCGCTCCCGGAAGGCCTTCGCCCGCTCCGGCGCGCTGAAGAGGATGGCGACGAGCGTCGTACCCTCTCCGGTCTCCACGCTGACGAGCGGCGCTTCACCGCCGGGCTCGGAGATCACGTACAGCGGCAACGGTATCTCGCCAGCCTTCTCGGCAGCGATCCGCGCGACGTCCCCGGCGTGAAAGAGCCCGGCCCCCTCCGCTGAGACGACCAGCACGTAGTCCACGCCCGCCAAAGCGTACTCCTCCACAGCCCGCCAGCCGGAGAGTTCGCGCGGGTCGAGTCCGGCGAGATCCGGCAGCCCATGCTCGGCGGCCCCAAAGGAGAACTCGCCGGCCAGCTCGCGGTCGGCGAACAGGGCCGCGACGGTCGCGCGCTCGCCACCGACTTCCGCCTCGGCCCGCGCATAGCGGCCGTCGGGGTGTACGAGCCCGAAGAGCGGCGGTCGCGGCAGGTCTTCCAGGGTCAGCTCGCGCCCGAACTCAGGCATGCTCCTCCTCGCGGCTCACGAGGTCCTTCGCTCCCCCGCGCGGGAAGAAGGCCGCCACGGCCACCGTCGAGATACCAAATACCAGCAGCACCAGGAAGGCCGGCGAGAGGGCCGCGGCGAGGGCTCCGGCAAGCTCCGCATAGGCGTCCTCCGGGATGCGGGAGCGGACGGCAGGTTGAAGCAGAGCGTTCGGGTCGGAGAGCAGGCGGATAAGGGAAGAATCACCACCAGAGGCCCGTTCGACGGCCGCCCGGTAGCGGTCGCCCAAAGAGTAGTTCAGGAGCGCGCCCATAACGGCCACGCCGATAGATCCGCCGATGGTGCGGAAGAAGACTATGGAGGACGTGGCGATGCCGCGCCGCCGCCAGGGGACGGCGTTCTGGACGGCCACCAGGTAGCTAGTGCTGGTGAAACCCAGGCCCAAACCGATGACGACGACCGCGAACACGACGTAGGCGAGCGAGGTCCCGGCGTTCATCGGCACGCACAGCGCAGTCCCGGCGGCGATGAGAACCGCCCCGAGCAAAAGCGTCGTCCGGTAGCCCGTCCTGAGGAGCATCCTTCCGCCTACAAGAGACCCGACCGGCCACCCTATCGAGAGCGGCGCGACGACCGCCCCGGCGGTTAGGGCCGTACCGCCGAGGGAGCCCTGCACGAACAGCGGCACGTATACAGAGACACCGAGCAAGACCCCTCCCGCCGCCAGGTTCCCCAGCGTGGCCACGGCGAAGAGCCGCTCCGAGAACAGGTCCAGCGGAACCACCGGGTCATCAATCCGGCTCTCCACGACCACGAAAAGCGCGAGCGTCGCAAGACCACCGAAAAACAGCGCGAGCGTGGGCGCCGAGAGGGTTGGCGCTCCGCCGCCGCCGAGCAGGGCCGCGAGGACGGCGACCAGGCCGCCCGCGAGGAGCGCAGTACCCAGGTAATCCATGCTGCGAGGCCGGCGCTCGAACGTCTCACGAAGGGTCAGGGTCAGGAGAACGGCGGCGACGATGCCGAAAGGGACGTTGATAAAAAAGACCCAGCGCCAGGAGATGTAGTCCGTGATCAGACCTCCGGCGGCAGGCCCTACGACGGCCGAGATCCCCCACACCGCCCCGAAGAGCCCCTGAATCCGCGCCCGCGTCTCCAGCTCGAAGATGTCGCCCACGATGGTGATCGCCACCGGCTGCACCGCCCCCGCACCAAGCCCCTGCAACGTCCTGAAGGCTATGAGCCCGGTCATGCTCTCCGCGGTGCCCGCCAGCACACTGCCCAGCAGGAAGAGAAAGATGCCGGCCAGGTAGACCGGCTTGCGGCCGTAAGTATCCGAGAGGGTGCCGAAAATGGGTCCGGTAACGGTCGCGGCCAACAGGTAGGCGGCGAAGACCCACGAGTACAGCGAGAGCCCGCCGAGGTCCCCGATCACGGTCGGCATAGCCGTCCCGACGACCGTCGAATCCAGCGCCGCCAGAAAGGTTCCTATGAGCGTCGCCAGCGTTATGAGCGCCTTGCGGCGCTTGCTCAGTCCCAAACCTTCGTATCCGCCTCTCGAAAGGGTTTGCGAGAGAGGATGTTAACATCCGGTCTCTGCGGATTCGTGAAGTCGCTACGCCTCGGGGTCGAGGATCGACGCGAGCTGTCTCAGGCTTATGCATGCCGGGACGAGCCGGATCGCCGCGTTCCGCAGAGCGCACAGCAGCGGGTTCTCGATCTGCTCGACGTTACCGAAGGCCCGCGAACAGCGCACGATCATGGCCGCCCGATCCTTGCGCCGCTCCTCGTAGAGCTTCAGGGCGACTATCATGTCTCCCTGCATCTTCACACACTCCGCCAACGCCACCGCGTCCTCTATGGCCTGGCACGCGCCCTGCCCGAGGTTGGGCATCATCGGGTGGGCCGCGTCTCCGAGCAACGTCACCCGTCCCTTGCACCACTGCAGCAGAGGATCCCGGTCGTACACGTCGTGGCGCAGGATCTTATCCTCAGCCGCAGCGCGGATGATGGAGGGAATGGACTCTACCCACGAGCCGAAGCGCTCCAGCAGTTCCGCCTTGTGCCCGGCCGGCGCGGCGCGGCCTCCTTCGGGAGTATTCTTCGTCGCGAACCAGTAAAAACGCTGAACTCCGCGCGGAGCCTCAGAGCGGCTTCGGGGAGAGCGGAGAGCAGAGTGGCGTCCGGCAAAGTGGTGTGTCGGTAGCGCGGTGAGCGTGTCGCCGGGAGTGGCGACGGCCACCGCGTGATCCTTCAAGTGATCTCTCACAACCGACTCTAAGAAAGGAACACAACTATGACCGTCACTGGAAGTATCGACCCTGCGCGTCTGCTGGAGGAACAGCTCGCTCAGGCATCTCTGGATCTGCTGCGCAAGCTGCTGCAGGCGTTCGTGAACACGCTGATGTCGGCCGCCGCTACCTCGGGCTCGACGTCCTCGCCCGAGCCCAGGCCCTCGGCACCACGACCGAGGAGGTGACCGCTGAACAGACCCTGCAAGCCATCGCGGCCTGACTCAGCCGCGACGAAGGATCACCCCAGAGTACACCACGTCAACGGACTTGACCAAGAGCAGGGCTCTCTGTAGATGTGGTCGCGTCGTCAGACGACGCTCGGGCCGAACCGTTTCTCCAGCGCTCCCACGGGCAACGCCATAAGCTTCCTGCCACTTGCGGTGCGGATGGTGCCGCCGATCTCTTGTTGTCCACCACCATCTTGTCCATCACTGCGAACGACGTCCGACAGCCCGATCTTCTCCAAAGCCTTCACGGCGTTAGTCCAGATAGAGATGCCCGCCCCGTTCTCGCGCAGATCTCCGGCGCGCTCGAAGACGACCGCTTCGACGCCCACCCGGCGCAGGGCGATGGCGGTCGTGAGGCCGCCTATGCCTCCTCCGATAATGAGGGCCCTCAATGTTCCCAAGCCTCCGACCCCGACGGATGTAGCCAACCACGGTTCGCATGCTAGACCGGAAGGCGGCCGGGCGCGGTGAACCGTTTATCTAATAGCTTGCGGGGTCGGGACGGTATCCTAGATCAGGGACTTCGGACGGACTAGTTGCCGCGCCAGCGAGACCAGGTCTTCGGAGGTGAACGGTTTGCGGAGTACCCGGACTGAGCCGTGCGTGCGGTCCGCGATGGCCTTCGCGGCCGGGTCTTTCTTGGCGGCGGTGAGGACTATCGGGATTTTCTGGGTCTTCGGCATCGCTTTGAGGCAGTGACAAGCCTCTATACCGCCGACGTGGGGAATGGAGACGTCCATGATGATCAAGTCCACCCGCCGGCTGAGAGCCTCCTGGAGAGCCTTCTGCCCATCCGTTGCGCTGACGACCCGGAACCCGGCGTCGGTCAGGGCGTCGGTTGCGGTCTGTAGCACGGCAACATCGTCGTCGGCCATCATTATGAGGGGGCGTCCTCGTTCCACGATGGGATATTGTACACCCGCACACACCGTTGGGTAGTCTCCCGGATAAACGCTCCGACGATACGCCCTCGATGCGTTAAACTCAGGGCGTAAGACTTGTACATTCGTAGGTCCGAGAGGTGAGCGTGCAGCAGGAAAAGTACTTCCGCCGGGGCTTCAAACTGCGGGGCAACGTGCAGCATCTTCTAGATCGCGACTACCGCTCCGAGGTGGTGGACCGCGTTCGGGAGAACGGCAATGTCCTGACCGTCGGCGACGTAACGCTGCGGCTCGCCGAGGAATTCGGGTTCTGTTACGGGGTGGACCGAGCGGTGGATTACGCCTTCCAGACACGAGAGAAGTTCCCGGATAAGAACATCTACATTACCGGGGACATGATCCACAACCCATCCATGAACGACCGGCTGCGGGAGATGGGCATCCAGTTCCTCTCCGAGGGCTTTAACGGCAACCCGGATGCGTTCTTCGGCCAGCTCGGCCCCGAGGACGTGGTCCTTCTGCCGGCCTTCGGCGCGCCGGTCACCTGGGTGAACACGCTGCGCGAGCAGGACTGTATCGTCGTGGATACTACCTGCGGGTCGGTCCTCTCCGTGTGGAAGCGCGTGGCGCGCTACGCGAAGAACAGTTTCACCAGCATCATCCACGGTAAGTACTACCACGAGGAGACGAAGGCGACCGCCTCACAGACCATGCGCGAGGACGGCAACGGTAAGTACCTCATCGTCCGCAACCTGGTCGAGACGGGCTACGTCACGGACTTCATACTCGGCCGGATGAGCGCCGGAGAGCTGCGCGAGAAGCTCGCCCACGGCATGAGCCCCGGCTTTGATCCTGACGAAGACCTCCAGCGAGTCGGGGTCGCCAACCAGACCACGATGTTGATGAGCGAGACGATGGCCGTCGGCGAGGAACTACGCAAGGCGATGGTCGAGCGCTACGGGATAGAGAGTCTCGCGCAGCACTTCGAGCTCTTCGACACGATCTGCTCGGCGACCCAGGACCGCCAGGACGCTCTCTTCGAGTTGCTCGAGAACGAGTTGGACGTGATGGTGATCGTTGGCGGCTACAACTCCTCGAACACCAACAACCTGGCGATCATCGCCAAAGAGCGCGTGCCGAGGAGCTACCACATAGCCAGCGGAGATTGCATCGAGGGGGACAAGATCCGCCACAAACCACCCGGCACCCCGCTGGACACCCGCGAGGAGATCCAAGAAGAAGGCTGGCTCCCCGACGGCCCCGTGAGCATCGGCCTCACCGCCGGCGCCTCGACCCCCAATTCGCAGATAGGCCTGGCTATCGGGCACATCCTCGAAGCCCGCGGCCTCTCCCCCGAGATCGCCCTTTCCTAACTTCTAGACTCCCAACGCGACGAGCTTGCGGGCTATGTCGGTGAACTCCTGTCCCTCGACGGAGCTCGCGGAGAGAGGCTGTGTGGTGTTGTCGTCGAAGGAGATCTGGACTACCTCCTCACCCGAGGGTGCGGACTTCCTAAGATAGTTCCCGACGGCGACGGCGCCTCCGGCCAGCGCGCCTACTAAGACCAGACGTCCGAGTATCTTCTTCACGGTTGTTTCCCCTCCCCGAGAGCCTTATCCACTTCGCCGCGTGCATTCCGCATGTCGTAGAGAACGAGCCCAACCCGCGCATCCGGGCCGGTGGTCGCCGCGAGCGCCCCGCCGCTGTCGAGCCGCACGAGTAGCAAGTGTCCCTCCTCGGTCTTCACCCGCACCTGGGAGACGTGGGACTTGCCGTTCTCGCGTGCCGCGCGTTCGGCCAGGTCGCGAAGCGCCGCGAGCATCGCCGCCGCACGCTCCCGGTCCACCCCCGGAGCGTGCGACGAAGCGTGAAGCTCGCCATCCGCAGAGAGCACGGCGCACGACCTCATATCTTCCGAGAGAGCCCGAAGGTCTCCGACCACCCTCTCCAACCCTCCGTTGGACGCAGTGTTTTCTTCCGTAGCCATACACACTCCTCCCGTTCCACTACCCCTACCCGGCAGGGAATTATATCCGATGCCGGTCTACCGCTTTCTTCCGCCTACACGCAATATCCTACACCTTAACAACGAGTCCCTCCGATGGTATATTTTTCCTCCGCAAGGGCGATTAGCTCAGCGGGAGAGCGCTGCCTTCACACGGCAGAGGTCGCTGGTTCGAAACCAGCATCGCCCACTTCCCGGCGGCCAGCCACCGGTTGGTATGCTAGGATTGCAAAGGTTTTTTGGGCCCGTAGCTCAGTTGGGAGAGCGCCGCCCTCGCATGGCGGAGGTCACGAGTTCGAGTCTCGTCGGGTCCACTCCGGAAGCGCTTATCTGTCCGGTGCGTGTCAGATATTTTTCTATCTTCAGGCTTCTCGTAAAAGATGAGGCCGCGCGCGAACAAGAGGGATTTCGGACTGGTTTCTACCTTCACCCCAAGCCTCTGGTTTCTTCCGTAAGGTTTGATCCACATCCCACATGGTAGAATCATTAGTATCAATCAAGTATCCAGCGATGTTGCAGGGAAGGACACGGCAGATGGCCGACACCAACAAGAAGGTCGAAGGGGCGACGAAGAAGGTCGCGAAGGGGAAGGACTCCAAGGACAAACAAAACAAGAGCCCCGGCCCCAAGCCTATGGGAGGCGGCGACTCCGAGGTCAACGAGTCGGCCGGATCAAAGGTCAAGACATAGCTGATAGGGATGGTTAGTTTAGGTCGGAATTCCAATCGGGGTTCCGGTCCTCTTTGTTGGAAGGTGGGTGAATGGTCATGATCCAATGCCTAGGCTACCAAGGATAATGTGGTTCTGGGCTATCAAAGTGCCGCCGCAGCAAGGTACGGGTGAATACGGAGGTTTCCTTTGCCTGCCCGTCGAACCCAACACTTCAGACGAATCCACTAAGGCAGGGTTGTGCGTTTTCGACAGCGAGGATGGCGCGCAGCGATTCATCGATCAAGAACAACCTGACTCCGGATACGAGCCGACACCGCTAGAACACCACTCGATAGAGTTGATCGTAGATACCGAGGAAGCGAACACACCGGACTGTATTTTCTACATGGGCGAGTATAACGACGGAGAAGAACAAGGATCTTCGCCACTGAGCACCGCTGAGTTCATGCAAGCTATCGGTGAAGACTAAGGGGCGTTTACTAGCTGCCTCGTAATGCCCCCGTCCCGCTGCTATGCAACCATCAAACTAGACTTTCGCACCCTCCTCGGCATCAGCCTCATCGTTCGTACGTCCGTGCGCTCGTAATCGTCGTGTAATTTGTGTTAGGTATCTTCACCACTAACCGGGCCATACTTCCTCCCTTTGTGTGGACCCGTGTGAACCCGGCTCTCCCCTGATCGGGCCTGGATTCTTCAGAACTCCGGCCCGTCGCGTCCGCGACGCAAGTTCATGAAACGCTAATCGGTCGGTGATCCTTCCTCAGGACCGCTGCCCACGGTAGTCTGGCGCGGACGATCCAAAGCGTTACCCGCTCGGTCTTGATCTGATCCGGTGGGTATGGCTCTCCGTTGTACTTTTGAGATAGCGCGTCTATGTGGTCTCTGGCTTCCTGGCCTCGTACCATCTCGACTACTTCGCCGCGTACCTCGGCATAGTGATATGGGTCTTGCTCGTCGCGGATCGTCAACGTCACCCGAGAGTCGCGCTCCACGTTCTTGAACTTCTGGCGGTGTACCTCGGTGTTGACGAAGAGCCGCTCACGGTCAATACCGGTCCATATGTAGTGGGTCTAAAAATTGCCACCGGGCATTACCGTGGTGATCACCGCGAAGCCTTGTTCGAGTTCGGGGAGATTTACACACGAGCAATCTCGCGAAACGAAAGGCCAAGGCGTCCGCATAGGCAACGGGCGGACGCCTTCAGCGAGTTACATACAGCTCGACCGGATTACTGTTTGTCTTCCACGAGCTTCGTAGCTTCCTTGTTGACCTTGTCTTCTACCTGCTTACGGCCCTTATTCACCTCGTCTTCGACCCGTTGGCGTTGTTTGTCCACCTCTTCCCGCGCCCGGTTACGCACCTCGTCCTCCACGGCTCCGCACGCCGTCGCACCAGAGATCGAGACGAAGGCGGTGATAAAGAGAATGGCGAACTTGATTTTCATGACTGTTCCTTTCTTCCCTATATGTCTGTGGTCCGGCCGGTCTCCGGCCGGACATCCCGAAACTTTTGACGACGGGTTGGAGTTCCGATGATATCCCAGTTTCGGGTGGCGGGTGGTCCCGACGGCTCTAGGCGCTGACACTCAGAAGGATAAAAGAAATCCATGTGCCCCCACCGCCGACCAGCACCCCGAGCGCGAGTTCCAGCGGCGTGTGTTTCTTCAGAACCGTTCGCGCCCAGAGCACGGGCGGTACGAGGAGCATTGCTAGCGTGCCCCATCCTCCGAACACGAAAGAGAGACAGACCGCCGCACCGGAGACGCCGGCGGCGTGCAGGGAGAGATTAGTAAAAGGTGTGAGTAGGGCGAAGAGGACGGTGGCGATGGCGTAGGAGAGCAGTATGGCCCGCAGTTCGACGGGCGCGCCGAGGGCAGTAACGATCAAGAAGGCCGCAATGTGCAGGACCGCCACCACCCGCAGCGGCCTCACGCGTTCAGACTGCGGGATGCCGCGGGGATCGCGGACTTTGCCCGAACGCGTCAGATACAGCAAGTAGAGAAGCGAAAGCCCGCTCGTTAATAAAGCGCACAGGAGCGCCCATAGAAGCCCCGGCGCACCAGCGACAGTCCCGCCGACGACAAAGAAGAGCGGAACCGCGAGTAGGGGGAGCCGGGTCGCGGCGGAGACGATTTCGGCCAGCTTGCGGGAGGTCACGATCCGGGGATTGTACAATGCCGGGCGTGACGCTCGTAAAGGAGATAGCGGCGGCCGTCGAGCGGATCGCGCCGTCCGCGCTCGCGGAGGGCTGGGACAACTGCGGCCTGCAGGTCGGCGATCCAGAGGCGGAGGCTCGCCAAGTCCTCGTCGCCCTCACGCCGCTCCCGGAGGTCTTCGAGGAGGCACGTAGGATGACGGCGGATTTCCTGCTCTTCCATCATCCGCTGCTCTTTAGCCCGCTCAAGAGCGTTGATACTCGCTCCTATCCGGGGAATCTACTGTCGCACGCGATCCGTGAGGGTCGCGCCGTCCATGCGGCCCACACCAGCTACGACGCCGCCCCCGGCGGCGTCTCCGTCGCCCTGGCGGAAGCCCTGGGGCTGAGCGGCCCGCTGGAGGTCGTGGTTCCGCGCGGGGAACTCCGAAAGCTCGTGATCTTCGTCCCGGAGGAGAACGTGGAGGCGGTCGCGCAAACCCTCGCGGAAGCGGGGGCCGGCGAGATCGGAGAATATACCAACTGCACTTTCCGCCTGCCGGGGACGGGAACTTTCCTCGGCGGCGAGGGCTCGGACCCGTACCTGGGCGAGAAAGGCCGGCTGGAGAGGGTCGAGGAGATCCGTCTGGAGACCGTCGTCCCCGCGCACCTGGCGCGCGAAGCGGTAGCAGCGGCGGTCGCTGCCCATCCCTACGAGGAGGCCGCCTTCGACGTCTACCCCGTGGAGGGCCATCCAGAAGGCTGTGGTTACGGCAGGCTCGGCCGGCTGCCAGAACCACTTACCTCAGAGGAGTTGCGCGAATACGTCTCGGATTCACTGGGTTTCCCGGCGCGGCTCGCCACGGCTTCGGGCCCCGGCAAGATGCTGGAGCGGGTGGCGGTTCTCGGAGGCTCGGGTGGATCTTTCATCCGGGAGGCGGCGGCTTCCGGCGCGGACGCCTACGTGACCGGGGATCTTGACTACCACGACAGCCTGCTCGCCGAATCCCTCGGCCTCGTGGCGATAGACGCCGGTCATGCCGCGACGGAGTTACCGGCGCTCGAACCGCTGGCGCGGCGGCTCGCGGGGCTGATAGACGTGCCGGTCGAGGTCAGCCGGGTGCGACGGTAGATCCGTTCGCCGAGCGGAAGTTCTCGCGGAAGATTCCGTAGTAGGTCGTGTCCCGGCCCTCGTGGATTTCACGCTTCTCGCGGCGCATACCGAACTTCTGCATGACGCGCAGCGAGGCGGTGTTCGGCGTATCCGCGCTCGCCGGGATGTAGTCCATACCAGCCACCTCGAAACCGTGTCGAATCGCGACGTAGCCCGTCTCCGTCGCAAACCCTTTTCCCCAATACGCTGGCGAGATCCCGTAGACCAGCTCGAAATCTGACCCATCCTCGAAACGCCAGAACCCGCAGAAACCGATCAAGCCGCCGTCCTCTTTGTGGATGACAGCCCACAACCCGAACCCTCGCTCCTCGAAGCATCCGGCGCTCCCGGAGATGATACCCGCCGCCGCCTCCCTGGATATTATCTCGTCGTCCCACAGATACTTTCTCACCTCTGGCTCGGTCCAGAGGCGATGTACAGCGTCCAAATCGTCCGGGATCAACGGCCGCAGACGCAGCCTGGCCGTCTCGATCTCGTAGAAGTTCTGCGAGGCCATGCCCGGCGCGGTCGCTATCCCTCACCATCCATGAACCGCTCCAGCTCTTCCTTTCTGGGCAGCGGCCCCATCGCGCCGAAGCCCGTGCAGGCGAGCGCACCGGCCGCCGTACCCCGCCGCGTCGCCTCGCGCACCCATTCCTCGGTCCACTCCACGTCCGCGAGGTGTGTCAGGACGCCGGCGAGGAAGGCGTCCCCGGCGCCGGTCGGGTCCACGGACTCGACCTCGAAGGCCGGCAAGCTACCGGAGAACTCGCGGGTGGCGTAGAAGCCGCCTTCGGCTCCCAGGCTCACGAGGACGAGAGCGGCGCCGCGATCCAAGAGCAGCGTCGCGGCCTCTTCCATATCCGAGGTGCCGAGCATGGGTTCGAGCTCGTCGTGGCCCATCTTCACGACGGTTGAGAGGTCGAGCAGTGGGTCCACGGTCTCGCGGGCGGCGTCGAGGCTGGGCCAGAGATGCTCGCGGAGGTTCACGTCGAAGGCTACGGGCACGTTCATCTCGCGGGCCAGTTCGGCGGCGGTGTGGATCGCGGCTCGGGCCGGGTCCTTTAGGAGAGGTATGCTCCCGAAGTTCACGAACGACGCCTCGGAGATGAGGTCGCGTGAGATCCCCTCCGGCGAGAGCAACTCGTCGGAGGCCGGGTCCGAACGGTAGAAGGTGAACGAGCGGTCGCCGTCATCCCCTATCTCCACGAAGGCGAGCGAGGTGCGTGTCGGCGGATCGAACCGGAGGACGCCGGAGGTATCCACTCCCTCGGACTCCAGAGCCCGCAGGATAAAGTCCCCGAACAGGTCCTTCCCCACGCCCCCGGCGAAAGCCGCCTCCGCCCCCAGCCTCGCCGCCGCGACCGCCACGTTCGCCGGCGCACCCCCCGGACGCGCCGTAAACGGCAGTTCGACGGGCGAAGTCTCCTCGTCCCGGTAGATATCCGCGACGACCTCTCCTAGAGCCACTATCCTGCCCATGTCATCCTCCCTAAGCCATTGGACCAGCTTCTAGACATCCACTTCCCCGAGCGCCCGTATCTCATTATCCGCGTACCCGGCCTCCCGCAGCGGTGCGATCACGTCGAGCGCCAGGTCCGGCACGTAACAGACCACGAGGCTCGATGTCCCCTCCGGCGCCAGCCGCACCTCTCCGATGGCCGCGGGTAGGATGCACGACTCGCCGCGCTGCAACATCTCTGTGCCGCCGCTGGTCTCGATCCTTACCACGTCGCCGACGTTGGAGAGCGTCATGCAGCGCCGGGGGTGCGCGGGTTCCTTGTATGGCTCGGTCAGCGTCCAGCGTTCGAGCGCGAAGTGCGGCCCGGCGGCGCAGAGAGCCCGGCGGTTCGCGTCGTCTTCCAGCATGAGGCCCGGATTGGGGCGCGGTAGGTAATCCGTTCGCAGTTCGTCGAGGGCGGCGTCGATGTTGGCGCGCCAGGTCGCATCGTCGAGGCGCTCGCCGTAGAGGCCGAGCGGGGTGACGAACTGACCGAGGTCGGAGGTCTGCTGCACCTCAAAGATCAGGGTATCCGGCCCGAAGGTGTGGATGACACCGCCCGGCACGTAGACGGTGTCGCCGGTCTGGACCGGCTGTCGCGGCATGACGGCCTCGTGATCCTCGGCCAGGAACGCCTCGCGCAGCTCTTCGCGGCTTACGCCCTCATTCACCCCGGCCAGGATGGTTGCGTCTTCGGCGGCCCACAGGATGTGCCAGGCTTCGGTCTTGCCGTGTGGTTCGCCGTGCTTATCTCGGGCGGTCGCGTCGTCGGGATGCAGGTGGACGGGGAGCAGGTGCGAGGCGTCGAGGAACTTCTCCAGCAGCGGAAATTGCGGGCCGCGCCAGCCCTCGCCGACTAGCTCGTCGGGGAACTCGGATACGAGGTCGTGGAGCGTTCGTCCGGCGTATTCGCCGTTCTTCACCGTCCCGGTGGTATCGCGGTCGTCGCTCACTTCCCAGGTCTCGGCGACGACGCCGTCGGGGGCGTCGGTCTTACCTAGCAGGTCGGGGATCAGCCGCTCCCCGAAGTAGTAGGAGCGGACGTGGTACGTGAGTTTTATAGGGTAGGCGTCCACAATTTCCCTTCCCAGGGTCATCCTCCAACGAGGTTATTCTAACCTCGTCCCGGTGGCCCGCGCCGCTCGCCAGAATGAAGGGATCTGGCAGACTTCCAGGACAGCCCGACCTCGACCTCGAATGAAGCCGGAGAGTGTTCGCTACCGGTCTGACCGCGGAGAAGCGCCAGGCTGAGTATCCACAAGGGCGAATTCGCCGGGTTGGCCGGCAGCCCGTATGTTGACAGTAGGAATAGGAGGATGCAGAGTTCCTACGGTATCGGGCTTTCGAAACCTGTCGAAAGCACTTATGGGGATTCTAGGGAGAGGAGACGAGTATGGCTCAGGCGGCGGCTTCGGGCGACTCCGGTGGCAACAGGCGTTTTGTTTACGTGGTGGCTTCCGTGGCCGCTCTGGGAGGGTTGCTCTTCGGTTACGACACGGGGGTCATCTCCGGCGCTCTTCTCTTTATAAAGGATGATTTCCAGCTCAATCCGTTCCTCGAAGGGTTTATCGTCAGCTCGTTGCTGCTGGGGGCGGTGATCGGAGCCGGGGTCAGCGGGGCGCTCTCCGATAGGCTCGGCCGGCGCACGATCATCCTGGTCTCGGCCATCATCTTCGCCGTGGGAGCTATAGGCGCGGGCCTGGCGCCGAACGTGACGACTTTGATCTTTTTCCGCATCTTGCTGGGGCTCGGCGTGGGCAGCGCATCGGCCCTCGTCCCTTCCTATATCTCGGAGTCGGCCCCGACGGACGTTCGCGGCTCGCTCTCGACCCTTTTTCAGCTCGCGATCACCATAGGCATCCTGCTCGCGTACCTGGTCAATGCGGCTTTCGCCACCGTCGGCGACTGGCGCTGGCCGGTCGGGCTGGCCGTGATCCCCGCCCTGATCCTGTTCGTCGGTATGTACTTCCTCCCGGATACTCCGCGCTGGCTCGTGAGCAAGGGCCGAGAGGAGGAGGCGCGGCGGGTCCTGCGTCGCACCCGATCCGAGGAAGAGGCTGAACGCGAGCTAAACGACATCCGGCGCGTTGAGGAAGAGGAAGAAGAGCAGGCCGGCTACCGGGAGTTACTCGCCCCGTGGGTCCGGCCGATGCTCGTGGTGGGCATAGGTCTGGCCGTCTTCCAGCAGTTCGTGGGCATCAACACCGTCATCTACTACGCTCCGACCATCATCAAGTCCACCGGCCTCGAAGACGTGGCCTCCGTGCTCGCCACCGTTGGCATCGGCGTAGTGAACGTGCTGATGACCGTCGTCGCCATCCTCATAATAGACCGTGTGGGCCGCAAGCCCCTGCTCCTGGTCGGTCTCGCCGGCATGGTTATATCTCTGGGTATCCTCGGCGGAGCCTTCGCGTTTTCGAGCCTCTCCGGGATCATCTCCTGGGTTACGCTTATAGGGCTGATGCTCTACATCGCGTCGTTCGCGGTCAGCTTCGGCCCTCTCCTGTGGGTGATGCTGCCGGAGATCTTCCCGCTCAACGCCCGCGGTTCCGGCACGGGCCTATCGGCGTTGAGCAACTGGGTCGCCAACTTCATCGTCGCCCAGGCGTTTCTACCGCTGGTTGGACTCATCGGCCGCTCGGCCGTTTTCTGGATACTGGCGGGGATCTGCATTATTGCCGCGCTGTTCGTCTACTTCATGGTTCCGGAGACCAGAGGCCGCAGCCTGGAGCAGATCGAAGCCGACCTGCGAGGAGACCGGGAGGCGACCGCCACCACCTAGGACCGCCGCCGTCCCGGCAGAGGCGGCCCATCGGAGATAACATCCGGGCATGTCTTCGATACTAAAGGCCGTGCTGTCGATGTCCGCCGCGACCGGCCTCTCGCGCCTGACCGGCTTTTTGAGGACGACGGTGATGGCGGCGACGCTCGGCGGCGCGGTGGTGGCGAACGCCTACACGGTGGCGAACGTGCTGCCGACCCAGATCTACGAGCTGTTCATGGGCGGCATCCTCTCCTCGACGTTCATCCCGCTCCTGGTGGACCGCCTGACCCGCCACGGCGAGGAGGACGCCCGCCGCCTGACGAACGCCCTCGTTACCCTGGTGCTGCCATTCCTGGCCTTTGTCGCGCTGCTCGGTGTGATCTTCGCCCCGCAGATCGTCAGTCTCACGACCGACTTCGCTGCCGCGGAGAGGCTTTCGCCGGGAGAAGCCCAGCAGACTATGGATCTCGCGGTATTGCTCTTCCGGGTGATGGCCGTCCAGATCTTCTTCTACGGCGTCGGCGCGATCTCGACCGGCGTCCTCAACTCTCACCGACGCTTCTTCCTCCCCACCTTCGCCCCCGTCCTCAACAACCTCATCGTCATAGCCTCCTTCACCGCATACGCCCTGCTGGTCCAGAGCAGCTTCGAGACCGCCATCTACGTCCTCGCCACCGGCACCACCCTCGGCGTCGCCGTCATGTCCCTCGTACTGGTCCCGGCAGTCCTGAAGCTCGGCTACCGGCCCCGCCCGGTGCTCGGACACCCCGCGCTCGCCGACGCCGTGAAGCTCGCCCTGCCGATGCTCGTCTTCGTAGCGGCCTCCGTAGGAGTGCAGGTCGCGGCGTACCGCTTCGGGACGCAGTTCGGCGCGGCGGCGCAGCTCCTGTACGCCTTCGTCATCTTCCAGCTCCCCTACGGCATTTTCGTCGTCTCAATCGGCACCGCCCTCATGCCCGAGCTCTCTGAGCGCTACTCCGCGGAAGACACCGACGGCTACCGCGACACCCTCTCCTTCGGCCTGCGGACGATGGCCTTTATCGCGGTCCCGGCCTCCGTCGGCATGATCGCCCTGGCGGAGCCCATCGTCGGCCTGCTCTACGAGCGCGGCGCCTTCACCCCCGCCGACACACAAACCGTCACCACCCTCCTCATCGCCTACGGCGTCGGCCTGCTCGGTTACGGCGCCTACTTCATCCTCGTCCGCTCCTTCTACTCCCGCCAGAACACCAGGACCCCCGCCACCCTCAACTTCGGACTCCTCGTCCTCTACATAGTCCTCGCCTACACCCTCTCCGCAACGGTCGGATTGATCGGCGTCGCCCTCGCCTTCTCCGCAGCCTACGGCGCTCTCGCGCTAGCCCTTCTAATAGCTATGCGCCGCGAGCTAAAGCGTCTCGACGGGCGGCGGATCGCAACATCACTAGCTAAGATTCTGGTCGCGGGAACTGTAATGTACGCCGTTGCCCACCTCGGACTCACCCTGACCGGAACCGGCTCTAACCTGATGAACCGTTCCCTCGTTATCGGCATGGTCGGCGGTGCTGCAGTAGCAGCCTACCTCGGTGTTGCAATGCTGCTTCGGACAGAAGAGTTGAAGTCTGCCGTTGCGTTGCTGCGTCGACGTTCAGCGGGAGAAACAAACCAATAAATCGTCGTCGTCGCCTCAGTTTTCGAAGTTTATGGAGACCGCTCATTTAGAATATCGGCGAACTTACGACGCAGGTTTTCCCAATCAGACCCGGATTGCTGCATTACTTCAGATGCCTCGAACACTTCCGTCGAGGAAGGAGTTTCACTCTGCAACGTGGCTCTGTTTACTTCCTGCATCACCATGATCGTCCAGCGGTGACGGTATCCCGCGATCTTGGCCTTGATATGCGACTTCTCAGCTTCACCAGCTCGGTTGTGCGCGTTCCTGGCGTCTTCTCCGCCTTTGATCTCAATAGCTATGATCGGAACCTCATTCCCACTCGTAGAGGTCAGGTCCAGACGCACATCGGGATCGCTCCCTTCGATCAGCGCGAACTTCTGTCCTCCGGAGGTCTCGAAACGCACCAGGCGCTGGCTATCGAAGACGATCCAGCCGGCCACCAGCGACCTCAGCGCCTCGAACACGGCTCGCGAGGCTCGTGATCCTATGGCATTGTTGCGCCCTCCCTGTAGAGTCGGCCCCAGGGTGAGCAGCGCCAAGTCACTCAGGTCACGGTCGTCGAAAGTGTCCATCGCTCGTACGAGTTCTACGAGAGGCGCGGTGAAAGCTTCGCAGAACTCATAGAGGTGCGGAAGAGGCCTGGGAGGGATCTCTCCCCGTTCCTCTGCGTTCAGCCAGGGACCGTATCCCAGTTTCCCTCTGTCTCCGAACTCTTTCTTCGAGAGGCCGAGGAGCATCCGATAGTAACCGATCAAGGGCGGAGCGTGTTCGAGAACCACCGGTACAGGAAAACGCGCTCTCCTCGAAGACCCAGCCTCGCAACGTGATTTAGAGCGTCGGAAGGCACAAGCTCTCGTAGTTCCTCGTCGATGGTTGCAACTCCCACCTCGCTTACTGCTTCGCCTAGAGCAGGCTGGAGCTGAAGACGGCGAGCAGCGACCAGCGCTTCGTAGATGTCTATCGGTTTGTCAGAAAGGATCGGCTTGAACTGCAGACTACCCAACTTCCTCAACCCACTGATCCAACCGCCCTCCCAGTTGAGATATACGCCGGCGCGCGATATCAACGTACTCGGGATTGAGTTCTATACCGATAAAAGCTCGTTGGTTCTGTATAGCGACAGCCGCTACAGTACCCGAACCCAGGAATGGATCCAGAACAACGTCTCCCGGTTCGGAAGTCGTCTTGATGCAGCGCGCTACCAACTCCGGCGGGAAGGTGGCAAAGTGTGCTTCCGAGAACGGTTGCGTGTTGATGTCCCAAACCGTCCGCAAGTTACGTCCGTTCACCTCCGGGACGGCCGTCCGGTCGTAGTAGCAGCGCTCGGACTTGGTGAGCAGGAACAGATACTCGTGGGAACGTGTGGGACGATCCTTGACGGATTCAGGCATAGCATTGGGTTTACGCCAGATCACATCGGATCGAAGGTACCAACCAGAGGCTTGCAGAGCGAAAGCTAATCTCCACGGAATCCCGACTAGCTCCTTCGGTTTCAAACCTTTTGGAGTGGGAGGACGGATGCTCATAGCGCGGATAGGATTCTTTTTGTCGGGAGCTCGCCACGTTCTGCCGCCCGAGGTGTATGAATCGCCGATGTTCAGCCACAGAGATCCATCTTTTCTGAGCACCCGCCATACCTCATCGAATACTCTAACCAGCGATGCGACATACTCGTCGGGATCGTCTTCCATGCCTATCTGACTGAGTATCGCATAATCGCGCAACGACCAGTAAGGCGGCGAGGTAACGACGGTGCGGATCGACTCTTGGGGTAGACCAGCAAGTATGTCCAACGCATCCCCCGTTACCACGGAGGAACGAATAACCAAATCCTCCTCGGCACCACTGTCAGCAAGGGGAATGGCTACTTTATCCGGGTAGGCGCTGTAGTGAACTATATGCCGATACGTTATGCGACACTCCTCCTGCTACAACCTTACCCTAGTCGGTTCACCTACGACGGAAGCGGGCCTGGAAGGATTCGAACCTCCGACACTTGGCACCGGAAACCAATGCAGCTTATTTATCGGGCTTGAAAACCCGATAAATAAGCCTCTTACGAGTCTATCCCCTGAGCTACCTCTAGGCTAACTACTGTAGAGTAACTGTACTAATTATTGTGCTGCTTCCGGCCTTCTCCTTCCCTAGTCCTCGTTCGAACACAAATCCAAATCTACGGCTTTCACCTGTAACTGTACCGGATAATCGCTCCTTTCCCTCTAGGATTCTTGCCCTAGAAAGGAGTAGAGCAACTCCCATAATTGTTGGTTACAGGCTCCTTAAACCCCCTGTAATTATTTGGGTGTCACTGCACCATTAAAGTCAATTTCTAAGCCGTTAGGAGGCATCCTAGGAGCCTTAGATCTAATTTTAGAGGGGTGTTTTGATGCTGCCGAACGACTTCTCCAAGCTACGATTTTCTCTTTCGATTGCCGGGGGCATAGGGTTCGTCGTTGGTACCGGGAGCCAGACGGTGAGCGATGAACTCTAGGCACAATCTATGTCCTTTACAAACTCATCGTCTTGATTATTCGGCTCTGATATTAGCTGCAGGTAATGCTGATACATTAGCTGCTGGTAATGATGATACATGCGCAATCTGAGCCTGTTATTTACTGCTTCCGGGTTCATCGTCCTCAAGTAATAGATTCCCTGGATTTCTTCCGCAGTCTCCTGGATCGCTGCCTCATCGGCGTGGGCTCTTTTCCAGGCTTCTTCTCGAAGAGCATAATGTTCCCTATCTCCCTCATGCACTTTCTTCATTTCATCAATATCCTTATTGTTCTTCTCTATGAACGGTTGAATCCTCTTATCGAAGTCGTTAACCAGCGAATAAACTCCACTATCCGATTGAACCAGTCCTTCATTCCTTAGCTTTCTTAAGATGCCGCTAACTCCTCCCGGACGATATCCTAACCTCTCCTCTAGATTCTTGCGCCTGTGAGGTTTTTCTAGGAGTACCTCCAGAACCAGGACAGCGGATTTGCCAAGGTTGCACCATCTCATAGAATTGAATTGAAGAGAGCGTGGCGCAACTACTACACTAGCCATCCCCCCCCTATTATTAATAGCTAGTGTAGTAGTAGGAACACACTCCAACAAAGAGTGCAGGATGACTATTGTCCCTGATTTATTGCCCCTGGAAGATTTGCCCTTTCGAAGGTAGGGAGCTTCGTGGATTCTTGTACTGACTGTTTTCTTGGTTAACCCGGTCTTTTCGGCAATCTTTCTGTAGGAGATAGAAACCTCTAGACCTTCGGGAGGCACATCGTACCTGTTCTCATTCTCCGTAAGTAGCGTAATCAGAATGGATTTGTCGGACTTTCCTGCTTTGCCTCTCCAAGGAATACTGGAGAGTGCTCCTCTGAACAAGGCGAGCATATCGGCAAGATCCTGATTGAGAGGATATCTACAGGCGCTGCTGATTATGTCATATAGCTCATTGCAGCTTAGGGGAGGGTTACACCTATTATCGTTTAGCATGGTTAGCTGATAATGTATTTCGTCCTCTTCCAAGGACAAGGATCTTAGAGGCTGCGCGGATAGGCGGGTAGCGAATGTGTCAATGGGCAATGAGGAGCCGATTTGATCGTTCGGAGAATCGCCAAATACGAAAAGTAGCGAGCCTATCCGCGCAAGCTCTTAGGTAGCAACCGTACTTGAAGAGCGTTTCGTTTCTGGTTCCTTCCTCTAGGATGGTTGCTGAGGTAAAGTCGAAGCCACCAGAGATCTCAGAGTAGACTTGCTCTTGGGTTGTCTGATGATGCTGGATTTTCTCTAGAATCCAAGTAGGCGCATCAGCTAACTCAGCTTCGTGGGGAGAGTTTATCCATTCCCTGTTATTGATCTCCGAAGGGAGGACTACGTAGCCTCTCTGTCCCTTAATGTCCACTCCTGGAATGAGATCTTTTATGTTCCTGATAGAAATACCGGATGGGGCTTTGAAGAAGTAGTGGAATCCCCTGTTGGCAGACTTCGATTTCCAGGTCTCAGGTAGACCTTCTAGCTCTCCCTTGTCAGAATCTACTACAAAGAATCCAAAGCCCGTTAAGCCTCCAATATCATGATTACGGAACTTTCCACCAAAAAGGTTCCTGCTTAAAGTAAGGTTTTTAAACTCTGAAGATGCCAGGTTCTGATAGCCTTTTATAGCAGGATGTTTTCCGGGCTTCTCACAACTTCTTGCGTCCTTGCAAGAGCATCCTGCGTCGGTCCTGTAATGATTGGGAAACACTCTGAAACCCAACTCAGCATAGTAAGCAAGGTCGTTTGTAGACTCAGTATTTGGCATTAGCTAGCCTTCCGGTCGGATTGTTGTATTTCAGTGGTTACTAACAGGCATTGAAGTTGAGCGATGATGTCAGCCTGTTGAATATGCTCTTCTTCGGTTTACTTTAGGTCTCCGATACCCTTGAGTACGTCCGTGACGAACTTGACTCGATCAGTTGCCAAGATCGGATGCTCCTTGAATGGTACTGATTCGGCTTTAGAGAGAAAATCAGCTACGTAGGGCCAATCTTCAAGTGGTAGCTCATGCGGTACAACAAATCTATAGAAGTACACAGACTGTTCTAGGGAAGCCTCTTCAGGAACGAACTCAAACGTGAATGCCGCATTTGCTTGCATCCATTCTCTAGGATCAGGCCACAAACCCTTGAGATCAGCATCCCATACATAGCGTCCCTTGTACCCGGCAGGAATAGATTTTCTGAAGTCAGAAATTGCTTGGGCTTCTTCAAATGTCAAGGAATCTGGAGCCAGAATTTTTTTAACCGTGACAAGTTGTAGTTTAGCCGCTGAGATGTGCAGCCCCTGCTCAAACAACTCAAGCTCAGTATGTGGTGGGAGAAGATAATCTTCGGACTCCTCCTTGAACTGGCTGAACTTGAACCAATCCACTCTCTGACCATAAACATCTATGCCTGCGATCCGTAGGGCAGGGTTCACGATCCGCACCTTGGGATACTCTAGATGAGACCATATGTTCTGAGCCTTGCCTAAAATAGCTATGTCTTCTGGGCTGATCGATATCTTGTTTTCCAATGCGTCTACTCCTCTCTTTAGTCAACAAAACCAATCCATGCTGGTACGCTTGGTGATGCCAACCTGCAGCGACGCAAACAGAGAAACCCCTCTGTTGATTTAGAGAGGGGCTGACAGAAATCGATGCCTTCTAATAGCCCCCATCGTCCCCTACCGGGTTGGCCTTAGCACCTTAGGCTTTTTAAGCTAGGTTGCTGGACGGTCATAGAGCCAAATCTCTCACGTCACTCTGGATAGGTTATATTTAGTTTTTATGTTACATATAGTATACCAGGAAATTAACCATTTGTCAAGTCATTTGCGGCTTATATAAGCGGATTTCACGGCATTTTGCTGAATAGATCTTATATAGAACAATGCTGATTGTAACTACGGAAATTTCTACGGATACTCCTACCGCTGTGCCTGTCGATGTTATTGGAGAAGAGTACATCTTTATGGTTTGGTTGCTCTGACAGACTCTAACAGGAACGCGCTTATTAGGCGATGGCAAGGAACTAAAGGATTCAACTCTTCGCGTCGATACTGTGTCTTGAGGTTGCTGAGGAGGAGCGGTATCGGCAGAGGAGGGTTTGGTGGGGAACAAGAACGACTACATGACCCTGGAAGAATCAGCCCAGAGATTAGGCAGACCACGGTTAGCCTCACCGTTAAAGTTCGGAAGTCTTCCCTGCGATTCCGACAAAGTATCCCCTTCCCAAAATCCCCTACGGTCTCTATGGATTGTACCGACACGGACGTAGGGGTGTCGACGAAGGTATCGCTTGTTATTCTCAACAGATCTTATCGTTCATCACTCGACCTCGACCATGCTGGAGAGAGCCTGCCTCGTGATCTCCTCCCCATTCTGGCCTAAGGAGACCCAAAGGGTATAGGTGTGTCCGTTCTTGTCAAATGTGCCTTCCCAGCGGGAGCCGTACATGGCCGTGTCTGATGCAGGTTGCATGTAGCGGAGTTTGGACTCGGTACCGTCTGGAAGGTCCACATCTTCAGTGGAGACCACGTCAAATTGCTGGTTCGATTGGTACTCCGATTCGGGAACTACCTCCAAAGAACCTACGGTCTCGAACCTGCCCCACCCGCCCACCAGATCATCGGGAGGGGTGCTCAAGAAGGTTATGCTGTAGCTGTCTCCTTCGACATTCTCGTTTATGCCGATGTTATTCAACGCTTGAGGTAACTCGGCTGGCAGCATGATCGGAGCTTCAGTCATACCCTTTAGTGCTGACAAGTACAGGTCAAACGCAGGATCGGGAGGGGCATCCGGGGAAACGGAGCCAGATCCTACTCCAAACTTTACTAGGGCGACAGCACCTGCTCCCACTAGCAGTATCAACAAAGTCCCTATGACACCGGCCAGAAAGAGGAGCCTTCCATTGCTTCGGGCTTCAGAACCTTGGGCAACTGGTTCAGTAATCATTTGCGGATTTTCTGGGGTAACAGGTTCTAGGGTAACAGATCCTACTCTAGCCCCACACACTCCGCAGAATCTATCTCCTTTGCTGACGCTGCTACCGCACTTCGTACAGTAGGCTGATCGATTTTTTTGGGCCATCCTCTCCCTTTAGTTCTCCATTGTTGCACTCTTACATAAGATACCTATCTAGTTTGTCCCACCCCCTACGGAAATCTCATCAAGCTTCCACTGCCCGTCCTCCTTCACAAGATTCCATCCCAGAAAGAAATCCGATGTGCCGGTATTGTCCTCAAAACTTACGTCCACGGACGCTTCTGCGGTGTCTCCGTCCACGCTAACCACATCCACAGAGTTGATAGTTGAGCCGGTGATGCCCTGGGACTCTTCGCTCTCTACCCAACTCTCTTCGGAGCTTGTCGAGCGGAAGGTGGGACCGAAGTAGGAGTAAGCTTCCTCGAAGTCATTCTCTCCTATAGCTTCGTAGTGACTTCTGATGGCTTCCTCTATTGCCTCCTCTTCGGTTCCAGTCTCTTCGATCAAGCCTCTGAGGTACTCGATCTCTCCCTCTGTCAGGTACCTCTTGAGACCCTCACCTTTATCAAGCACTGCCACACCCTCAACGGTGGTCTCAGATCCATCGTTGTGGGTGAGAATGACATCCGCCGTAAACCCTGGTCCGTGCCCTTCGACGTTGTTCAGGGTTGCGGATTCTATAGGAGGTAGAGGAGAGGAGGCTTCCCTGGTCTGCTGTGCTTGTACCCACTCCTCTTCGGTGAATTCGACTTGGGATTCTTCGCTGAGCATGGAGTAGGTACTCACCCAGTCCTCGTTGTCCACGGCTTCGTAGTAATCGGAGATGAATTGCTGCTCGATGGACTCTTCTTCGGTAGTGGTCTCTTCGGTGGCAATCTGCTCTAACTCTGAGATCTCATCCTCTGTCAGAAACCGCTTTGGCACCCCCGACTCGCTTTCGTCGAGTACAGCCATTGGTATCCCAGCGACGATGGTCTCTTCGGTTCCGTCTTCGTAGTAGAGGGTCACTCGTGCAGGAGAGTCTGTCTCTTCCTCGTTCTGATCGACTGTTACCGACTCTAGCGGAGCAGGAAGACCATCCGCATCCAACAGGGCTTGTTGGATTTCAGCCCACTCCTGTTCGGTGAACTCTTGTTGAGAGGAATCTTCCAGCATCGTGTAGGTCTCAGCCCAATCCTCTTGCCTGAGAGCCTCATCGTAATCACGAGCGAACTCTTCTATCCGCTCGTCTTCCTGCTCCTCGTAGCTTGGTCCTGTGGAGGGAGACACGGTAGATTCTTCAGGGTCTCCTTGGGAGAGATCGTCAGGTTCGTTGGTAGGTTGAGGATCTTGACCGCCAAAAAGACCCGCTCCAGAGTTGAAGGCAACGAGAGCTATAGCACCCGTTCCTAGCAGCAGGACGAACAGCACACCTATTCCACCAATCAGTAGTAGAGGTCTTCTAGTGCTAGTCGAGGGAGATTGGGACGCTGCTACTGGTTCAGGGACAACCTGCTCTGCTTGTGGTGGAAGCGGCAAGATAGCAGCCCCGCAGTTACCGCAGAACTGATCACCCGATTGTATTGGTGTGCCACACTGTTCGCAGTACGCAGGGCGACCGTCAATCACTCGTTATTGTCCTATGCTGTTGGTCATGAAAAACAAATCTCTCATATTTCGTAACCTTCGAGATCAAGCAGATTTTCTCTCGTATAAACGTATGTACCAACGTCATAATCTTCTTCATACTTTTCCCCATACCGGGTAGGTTCACTATAGTTACCAAACTCTGCACCGATTTCGCTGTTAAAGACAAATACTCTGCCATTTTCGGATATGATGCCATTATCATCACGATTGTTGTTATAATCTTCAGGGCGTGAACCATCAGGCTGGGCATCGTAGAATCTTATACTCAAAAGATCGTAATTTGAGTTTTCGTCAGCTATGTCTGCGGACATGTCTTGCAGATCTCCCTCAGACGGCGCAGTATCGAATACTTCGACATAAATGATTTTGACTTCTGCTCCGTTCTCGGCTTGAAACTCGACTTGTTTTTCTGGGTACCTTATGACGTACTTTGCGCCAAACCATCCTGTAGATTTGACTGAGTTATCCTTCCTCATGATAGTCAGCGTACTTACGGCCAGTATCATTAATAGCACTATTACAGTAGCAAGGGCCACTAGCTTGTTCCTGCGAGTTGGATCGTCAGAAGCGTAAGATGTTTCGTTTACCGTAGGAGCGGAAACGCCACGCTGGTCAGCGCGTATTACCCTGGCTCCACACACTCCACAGAACTTGCTATCTTCGCGTATAAGGTTGCCACACTTCCCGCAGATCATGGAGCGGTCTCCTTCTTGAACAGGATTGCTGCATAGCTGACAGACTGTAGGAAGATTTTGAGTCACATCGGGGTCTCTAGAATCTCAGCGCTCAGGGACCATAGAAACCGGGCTTGACACATCTATATCTTTTGATCCAATGGAGCGTTCCTTTCCCGCACCTATGGGCAAGTATATCCAGCATCTTTTAGTATCGTGGATACGGAATTCCCCGTTACCATCTGCACCCTCGTGAGGTCCATGGCGAATGCGTCTATGTCATCATAAGTCATTTGCGAGGTAGCTTTGAACATAAGGCA
>CALMWA010000068.1 GCA_937873125.1 uncultured Actinomycetes bacterium
CGGGACGAAGTCGTGGGCCGCGTCTTCCGCGTTCAGACGAACCTCTATGGCGTGTCCACGCCAGGAGACGTCCTCCTGGGCGAACGGCAGCGGCTCTCCGGCGGCGATGAGGACGCCGGTCTTCACGATGTCCACGCCCGTTATTTCCTCGGTTACGGGGTGCTCGACCTGTACCCTCGTGTTCATCTCCAGGAAGAAGAACTCGTCGCCGGCTTCGCCCTTCTGCACCAGGAACTCTACGGTGCCGGCATTGTCGTAGCCGACGGCCTCGGCGGCGGCGAGCGCAGCCGCGCCCATCTGCTCACGCATCTCCGGATCTATGGCAGGCGACGGGGCTTCTTCGAGGAGCTTCTGGTGCCGGCGCTGGATGGAGCAGTCCCGCTCGCCCAGATGGGCAGCGTTCCCGTGTTTGTCCCTGAACACCTGGATCTCGACATGCCGGGGACCCGGCAGGTACCGCTCAACGTAAACGGACCCGTCCCCGAAGTACGCCTCGCCCTCCCGGCTCGCCCGCTCGAACGCGCCCTCGGCCCCGTCGGCGTCCTGTGCGACGGCGAAGCCCTTTCCCCCGCCGCCGGCGCTCGCCTTCACCGCGACCGGATAGCCGTGCTCCTCGCCGAAGACGCGGACCTCCTTCGCGGACCCGATAGAGCCTTTCGTCCCCGGCACCATAGGGACATTCGCCTCGGCCATGATGCGCCGGGACTCGACCTTGCTCCCCATAGCCTCGATAGCTTTCGGGTGAGGCCCGATCCAGACGAGGCCAGCATCCGTTACCGCCCGCGCGAACGGCGCGCTCTCGGCCAGAAAACCATACCCTGGATGCACGGCCTCCGCGCCGCAGTCCTTCGCCACCTCGACGAGCTTCTCGATGTTCAGGTAGCTCTCCGTCGCGGGCGCGGGGCCTATGTGGTACGCCTCGTCAGCGAGACGGGCGTGGAGGGATTCGCGGTCGGCGTCTGAGTAGACGGCGACGCTCGTGATGTCCATCTCCCGCAAAGCACGGGCGATGCGGACGGAGATCTCTCCGCGGTTCGCGATCAGGACCTTAGAAAACACTCAGACCATGCCTTCCCAACTAGAGTACGACCACAACGAACCTTCGAGCGTCATCCCCGGCGGAACCGGATGTCCGAGCATCCCCGCCAGCTTCCACCGGCTACGTTTGAGCGAAGATCCATTCTCCGGCCCCGCCTCGCGCAACAACGCCAGCGCGGCCATTATGGCGGCGGCCTCCTCTGGCGTCGGGACGGGTTCGATCCGATTAGCGGGCATCGTCATGCTGCGAGGGCCCGGATCAGGGGTACGGCGACGTACTCGATGAGCAGGTACAGCGCGAAGAGCAGCGCGAACAGACCCGCTATGGTCCCGAGTACGACGGCCAATACCCGCAGCTCGACCCCGCGCGATTCGCGCCGCCACTCCGGTGTACCGGACAGGCCCAGGCCGGCCGGGACTGAGACGCCGAAGCCGAAGGCGAGACCGTAGATAAAAGTGCCGGCGTTGCCACTCTCGGCGGTCGGGAAGGCCGGGACACCCGTAAGGGCGGCGCCGCCGAATATGATGCCGAAGACCAGGGCGAGACCAACAAAGTTGCCCACTATCCTCCACACGCCGGAGACCGCGAACGTGTCTCTGAACGGGTAGGTTATCGCGCACGCCACGACACCCCCGGCGAACATCCCGACGAGCGTGATCAGGAGCTTCAGCGCCAGGTCGGAGCCGAGCACGACGAGTACGTTGAGGATGACAAACGTCCCGAGGCCCAGGCCGTAGGCGCTCCATGCCCGCCACGTCCTGGGCCAAAGCCCGCGTATCACGGCTTCTTCTCCGAACCCGGCGCTCAGAGCGGGATGTTTCCGTGCTTGCGGGGCGGACGCTCGGGACGGCGGGTCCGGATCATCTGCAGGGCCTTTACGAGATACGGGCGCGTCTCGCGCGGGTCTATCACGTCGTCTATAAAGCCCATCTCGGCGGCGACCATCGGGTTGTTGAACTGCTCCTCGTAGCCCGAGATCAACTCCTCGCGCTTCGCGTCCGGGTCTTCGGCGTCCGCTATCTGGCGGCGGAAGATGATCCCTACGGCCGCCGGAGCCCCCATCACCGCGATCTCACCCGTCGGCCACGACACGTTCACGTCCGCCCCGATGTGCTTGGAACACATGACGTCATACGCCCCACCATACGCTTTACGCGTTATGACGGTCATCTTTGGCACCGTCGCCTCGGAGAAGGCG
>CALMWA010000069.1 GCA_937873125.1 uncultured Actinomycetes bacterium
CCTGAACGGGATAGACGGGCATCACGTCCTGGAACGGTTGCGGGACGATGAGCGGACGCACCTGGTACCCGTGATCCTGTTCTCCTCCTCCAACGAGCACCAGGACGTCGTCCGGGGCTACGAGCTGGGCGCCAACTCCTACGTCACCAAACCCACCAACTTCGACAAGTTCTCCGAGGCCATGCAGTACCTCGGCTGGTACTGGCTCAACTTCAACGAATCCCCATAACCTCTCACCTGCTGCCTTCCTGATCTCTCCGGAGCAGGTTCCACTCCTTCCGCCTCGCAAAGGCGAGTTCCGGCCGGCGTTACGTCCCTTCGTCTTTCTCTCGCTGCGCTTCTCCGCCGCTCTACCTGAACGCTCCGCGGCCCGGTACATAGTTCCCCACGCTCTCCGTCTCCGGTTCGCGGGGGCGAAAGATACCTCAATTGGGTGATGTTCGCGGGTCCGGCGGAGTGTAAGCTGCCTTCGTTACTTGATTGGCGTGGAGATTTTTCGCTTCTGCGAAGGGAACAGACAGAGATGGCTCAAGAGCGACTAATGGCACTGTCCAGGCCGTTTCCCGGTGGTCGTCCCGATACGGTTCGCGTCCGGCTGCTGGGCGGCTTCGGGGTGTCAGTCGGGCCGCGAACCGTGGAGCACGGCGATTGGCGGCTCAATAAGGCCGGCCAGTTGGTCAAGCTGCTCGCGCTGGCGCGCGGACGCGCGCTGCACCGGGAGCGGGTAATGGACCTGCTATGGCCGAACCTCGCGGCGAGGCCCGCCGCCAACAATCTGCACCGCGCGATCCACTTCGCCCGCGCGGCGCTCGAAGGCCCGTCGTCCGGCGCCGCTCCCCGCCACCTGATGCTCCAGGATGGTCTGCTCGCACTCTGTCCCGACGGGCCGCTTTGGATCGACGTCGAGGCCTTCGAGGACGCGGCTGCCAATGCCCGCCGGTCGCGCGAGCCTGGGGCGTACCGGGCGGCCGTCGAACTTTACGCCGGGGAGTTGTTGCCCGGAGACTTGTACGAGCCGTGGACGGAAGAGAAGAGGGATGAGCTAAGGCGTGTGTACCGGGGGTTACTGATCGATCTCTCCAAACTCCACCAGGAGCGCGAGGAATACGGCCCTGCGGTAGAGGCCCTCGAACGGGCGGTTGCCGAGGAGCCCGCCGGAGAGGACGCGCACGCCGGGCTGATGCGCCTGTACGCCGCGGCCGGCCGGCGCCACGAGGCTCTATTGCAGTATGGCCGCCTCCGGGAGGCCCTATCCAAGAAGCTGGACGTCAAGCCCACGGACGCCAGCCGACGGCTGTACGATGGGATACGGGCCGGAGAGTCCCCAGTCCTCCCGTGCCAGGCTGCTGCTCCGAAGGGGATGCCGGATAATCTGCCCGCCTCTCTCACCAGCTTCGTTGGGCGCGAGCGGGAGATGCTGGAGGTCAAACGCGCCCTCTCGATGACCCGGCTCTTGACGCTCGCCGGGGCTGGTGGGGCGGGCAAGACGCGTCTCGCCGTGGAAGTAGCGCGCGACCTCGCGGGCGCCTACCCAGATGGGGTGTGGCTCGTGGAGCTGGCCCCGCACGCGGACCCCGCGCTCGCGCCGCGGGCGGTGGCGGCGGCCCTCGGCGTGCGCGAGCAACCGAACCGCTCGATCCCGGACACCCTCTCCGAGTATCTCGCCTCCCGCCGGGTTCTGCTCGTGCTGGACAACTGCGAGCACCTGGTGAACGCTGCGGCGAAACTGGTGAACGGCCTGATCCGCGCCTGTCCCGGCCTGCGGGTGCTGGCTACGAGCCGCGAACCCCTGGGAGTCGCAGGTGAGAGCGTGTGGCCGGTGCCGGCTCTCTCGTTGCCCGACGACGTATACGGAACGTTCGCCGCCGGAGAACTGGAGCAAGCCGAGGCGGTGCGGCTCTTCCTGGAGCGCGCCCGTTCGCGACTCCCCACCTTCGAGTTGACACCCGAGAACGCGCCAGCCGTAGCGGAAGTCTGCCGCAAGCTCGACGGGATACCGCTAGCCATAGAGCTCGCCGCCGCCCGGATGGCTGCTTTGGCCGTCGAGCAGGTAGCTGAGCGGCTGGATGACTCCCTCGGGCTCCTGACCGGCGGCGTCCGCACGGCGTCCCCCCGCCAGCAGACCATGCGGGCGACCCTGGACTGGAGCCACGATCTGTTCAGCGAACCCGAGCGGACGCTGTTCCGTCGGCTCTCGGTCTTCGTCGGGGGTTTCTCGCTGGAGGATGCGGAGGTCGTCGGGGCCGGCGGGGATATCGAAAAGCGTGGCGTGTTGGATCTCCTCTCGCGGCTCGTGGACAAGTCCATGGTGGTCGTCGAGGCGATGGATGGCTTCGCCGGTGGTGTCGCCGGGGAGACCACCGGACTGCGGTACGGGATGCTGGAGCCGATCCGACAGTACGGCCGGGAGCGGCTGGAGGCGGCGCCGGCGGGGGAGGCCGGCGACGCCCGGCGGCGGCACGCCAACTGGTATTTCCAGCTCGCCAGGGAGGTCGAGCCGTGGTTGAGAGGGGCGTGGCTGGAAGACCAGGAGCGGCTGGAGCGAGAGTACGGCAATCTGCGGGCGGCCCTGGAATGGACGTTCGAGAGCGGGGACGTCGAGCAGGGTCTGTGGTTCGGCGGAGCGCTGGCGGAGTTCTGGTACGTGAGCGGTCGTTTGGGCGAGGCGCGCCGGTGGCTGGAGGTAGCGCTCGCGAACGGTGAAGACGCGCCGCCGACGCCCGCGCGGACCAAAGCGCTCGCCCGCGCCGGATGGATCTCCTGGGAGCAGGGCGACTACGCGCGATCCATCATCCTGAGCCGGGAGTGTCTGACGCTGGCCCGCGCGCTCGGAGACGAGGCGTGCGAGGTCGCCGCCCTCTCCAGTCTCGGTTGGGCGGCGCTGCTCGGCGATCATCTCGACCGGGCCGCAACCCTCTCCGAAGAGGCCGTAGCCCTCGCACGCAGGCTCGGGGATGCCGGGGGTGTTGCCCGCGCTCTCCTCGTGCCGGGGATGGTCGCGGTGATCCGCCGGGAATACGGCCGGGCCATGGCGCTGCACGAAGAGAGCCTGCTGCTGGCCCGTGAAGCTGGGGACGGAGTGGCGGCAGCCCTCTCGCTCGGGATGGGCGTGTTCGCCGCCCTCGGTGGGGGCGACCGCCGGCGCGCCGAAGCGCTGTGCAAGGAGGCTCTGGACCGTGCGCCGCGGCCGAGGGTCATGATCGTCACCGCCTTCCACCTGCACGCCTCAGCCGCGCTCGCCGGTGCGCTGAAGTGTCCGGCCCGCGCCGCCCGGCTGTGGGCGTCGGCGAAGTCGTTGCGCGAGTACATCGGCGCCGCACTCTCGCCGGTCGAGCGCCGCACCTACGAGCCCTATATAGCCGAGGCCCGCGCGGGCCTCGGCGAAGCGGCGTGGAAAGAAGCCTGGGCCGAAGGCGAGG
>CALMWA010000070.1 GCA_937873125.1 uncultured Actinomycetes bacterium
GGCGAGCCGGTCGGCCCAGGAGAGGACGGCCAATGATTCACCGAAAGGACCGGCGGCACGGACGAGCCGGTCGGGAGGGTAGTCCGAGCGGGGGTTTGCCATAAAGCCTATCTTCAGGTGAAGGGCAGTTAGCGTCGCGGCGGCGTCGGTGATCGGGGCGGAGATGTCGAGGCGGGTGCAGATGTCGTGGATCATGCGGGCGCCCAGAGAGTCGTGGGCGACGAAGATCACACGCCCCTCGAACTCGCCGCGGGTTACGGGCTTGGCGACGTCGTGCAGCAGGGCGGCCACCCGCAAGCCTTCGACGTGCTCTTCCGAGACGCGCGCCCCGATACAGTTCTCCTCGAACTCGCGTTCCACGCCCCGGACGACTTCGAGGGTGTGATCCAGGGTGTCGAGGTGATGGTACGGCCCCTGCCGAAGATCCCTGGAGAGCGTCAACTCCGGCACGAGCTCCAGAAGCGTGTCGAGGTCCGCCGGAGGGACGAGCGCCTGAGTCAGCGCCTCGGAAGCTCCCACGGCGCGCCTACCTCCGGCGACGGGAGGCCTTTTTGCGGCTGGTGTTCGGGTTGACCTGGCCCCGGTATTTGCTGGTGACGCCTTCTTCGCCGGTTTCCGAAGGGCCGGACTTGGGCTTCTTTTCTTGAGCATTTTTCTGGGTCCGGTTCTTACGTCGCTCCACGAAGGCGAAGAAGGCCGCATACAGAAAGAAGAATAGAACGGCGTTCAGGGCGAGGACGAGGAAGTCTTCGCTGCCGCCCAGACGGAACAGCTTTGGGTTGATCGTGTGCATCACGTACACGAGGGCGACCCAGATGCCCGTGAAGATCGCCGCCCGCTTCAGGGCGTGTCGCCAGTTAAGTCCCTCGAACATTACCGTAGCTCCTCTCGACGCGCCGGGGGTTCAGCCCGGTAGTTATCTCATAGTTTATCGTGCCCGCCCAGCGCCCGAGCTCCTCGGCCCCGATACGCTCGTCGCCCTGCTCCCCGAGCAGGACCACCTCGTCCCCTTCCTCTACCGAGGAGTCTATCCCAAAGACGCAGGCGTCCATGGTAACCCGCCCGAGTAGTGGTCGGCGCTTACCCTGGATCAGGGCCTCGGCCCGGCCCGAGAGCGCCCGCCGGTAGCCCTCCGCATACCCAACCGGGACCGTCGCCGCGTACATCGGCTCCTGGGCGCGGAACGTGAGCCCGTAGGAAACTCCCTCGCCCGGCTCCAGACGACGCACCGCCGCGACGTAGCTCTTTATCCGCATCGCCGGACGCAGCCCCTCGTCGGCCGGCTCTCCCGCGTCGCCTGCCGGATGCAGCCCGTAGAGGGCCACGCCCGGACGCACGCAATCGTAGTGCGAGCGCGGGTGCCAGAGCGTACCGGCGGAGTTCGCCGCGTGGACGAGAGCGCCGCCGAAAGAGTGGGCCGCGAGTACCTTGTCGAAGGCCGAGAGCTGGCGCCGCGTAGCCTCCTCGTCCGAGTCGGCGGAGGCAAGGTGCGTGTATCCGCCCACGAGTTGTCCACCCAGTATCTTGCGCGCCTCCCCCACTTCCTCCGGCTCGACGCCCCAGCGGTTCATGCCAGTATTCACTTTCAGGTGGACCTCGAGATCTGGGCGCGTTGAGATCCAGCGCGCGCTCGTAACGGAGTGGGCCGTCACGGCAAGGTTGCGCTCCAGCGCGAGCGGCAGCTTCTCGGGCGCGAGGTCGGTGAAGACCAGTATAGGAGCCGTGACGCCGCCCCGACGGAGTTCCGTCCCCTCCTCCACCGTGACGACGGCCAGGGAGTCCGCGCCGGCCTCGCTAGCGGCGCAGGCTACTTCGACCGCGCCGTGACCGTAGGCATCGGCCTTCACTACGGCCATCAGGCGGGAACGCGGGGCGCGGGCTTTCAGGGTGCGGACGTTGTGCCGGATCGCCGAGAGGTCCACCTCGGCCCAGGTGCGGCTGGAGGCGGAGTTTGCGATGTTCGTGCCTTCCGGCCCGGACAAGTTACTGGCGCGGGTTCAGGATGTGGAGGGTGAGGATGTCCATGCGGGTGATGACACCCTGGAGCCGGTCGTCGTCGGTGACGGGCAGCAGCTTTATCCGCTCCTCGGCCATGATGGTCGCCGCCTCGGCGAGCGTTGCGTCGGCGCCGATGGTGGTAACGTTCTCGGTCATCACCTCGCCGACCGTAACGCCGGCGCTCTTGATCGCCTCGTGCCGGTAATCCTCCCAACTTCCCAGTGGGATCATTCCGCCCAGAATGTCAAGAAAGCCCGGCGCCTTTATGTCCGCGTCCCGGAATATGAGGTCACCCTCCGTTACGATTCCAACGAGCCGGCCATCCTCGACGACCGGCGCCCCCGAGATACCCGACTCGGCGAAGAGCTTGATCGCGTCCTCCACCGTCTGGCCCAGTTCGAGGGTGGGCCATTCAGAGCCCATTATGTCCCCGACTTTTAAGTTTCTTACGTCCTGCTGATCCAACTCTCCCACCCCCGGAACCTATCTCCTGCAACGACCCGCACGTCTGCACGGGATACTACCCTAGCCGTCTATACCAGCGCACGCAATCCGCTCTAACCTCAGAGCAATTCGTTCATGGCGAGCGGAAGACAGGGCAGCAAGTCCGTCGCGACCAGACTCTCAGCGGGCCAGCCCGTGCTCTCCAGCCACAACTCCGCCGCCCGACCGTGAACCCACGCTCCGGCCCGCGCCGCGTCGTAGGGCTCCATACCGCGCGAGAGCAACGCCCCGATCACGCCGGAGAGAACGTCTCCCGTCCCGGCGGTGGCGAGAGCCACACTTCCGGTCGAGTTGACCGCTGCCCGCTCGTCCTCGACGATGAGCGTGTCGGAGCCTTTGAGCAGCACGCAGCACCCGTGCTCCCGCGCCGCCCGGCGGGCGGATTCGAGCCTGCGCGCGGAGACCTCTTTCGCACCCGTGCCCAGAAGTCTTCCCAGTTCACCGGCGTGGGGCGTAATTACGGTCGGGGCGTCGCGGTTGGCGAGGGCGCCGGAGTCAGCAAGTAGCGAAATTCCGTCGGCGTCGATCAGCACCGGGGCTTCGGTCTCGCGCAGGATGCCTTCGAGGAGCGCGCGGCTCCCATCCCCCGTGCCGATAGCCGGACCGACGACGAGCGCCGAGGCGCGCCCGGCCTGCTCCAGGATGTCCTCCAGGGCTTCGGGTGTCATGTAGCCCTGCTCGTCCTCGGGCATCCCGTAGACGAGGGTCTCGGTGAGCCTCAGGTCGAGGGGGGATGAGGCGCTCCGGGGCGTGGCGAGGAAGGTTATGCCGCAGCCGGCGCGCTGCGCGCCCTCCACGCTCATTACTGCGGCGCCGGTCATGGAGCGGGAGCCCGCGACGACGAGCAGGGCTCCCGCCGAGTATTTGTGGGCGGGATCGGCGGTGCGCGGGATGCGGTCCCGGAGAGAGTACACGTCCGTCCATAGCAGCGAGGGCTCCACGTCGGCCTCGGGCGGGACGCCGATATCAACGACGGCTACTTCCCCAGCGTGTTCGCGGCCGGGGGAGATCACGCACCCAATCTTCGCCGCGTGCGCACAGATCGTGAGCCGGGCCAGCACCGCCGCCCCCTCGACCTCCCCCGTCGAGCCGTCAACCCCCGATGGCACGTCTACCGCCACAACCGGAAGTTGCGTGGCGTTTATCTGCTCGATCAGGGCGGCTTCCTTCTCCCGCACCGCTCCGGAGAACCCGGTCCCGAGCAGCGCGTCCACGACGAGGTCGGCTCTGGCAAGCTCGCCCCCGAGGTCTTCAGCGGTTGTGAACTCGATGTTCAGGTTCCGCAGGGTTCGCAGGTTGGTCTCGGGGTCGCCGGAGTACTCATCCTTCGTGGGAAGCACGATTACCCGCACTCCGGCGCGGTGAAGCTCGCGGGCGATGACGAAACCGTCGCCGCCGTTGTTGCCGCCGCCGCAGACGACCAGCGCGTGCTGCGGCTCGTAGCGGTCCAGGATCTCGCAGGCCATCGCCGCCCCGGCCCGTTCCATGAGAACGCCGCCGGGAATGCCTAGTTCCTGGGCCGCCTCGTCGGTGCGGGACATCTCGTCGGCGGAGTAGAGCTTCATCTAACTGTTGGAGTCGCTGTTGCGGCGCACGATGCAAACAGCGACGGCGGAAAGTTCCGAGTGGGTGATAGAGATGGAAAGATCTTCCTCGCGGACACCGACCCTGTCGGCGAACTCTTTTATTTTTCCGAAGATCCTCACGGTGGGCGCGCGGCGCGGACGGCGCAGGACTTCGACGCCGTTCCACTGGATGAGGCCGCAGCCGAGGGCTTTCGTGACGGCCTCCTTGGCGGCCCAGCGCCCGGCGTAGTGACGTTCGTAGAACCGGAACTTCTCGCAGTAGGAGATCTCCGCCTCCGTGAACAGCCGCCTCCGTATCCGGGGCGTTCGTTCCAGGGCGAACTTCATCCGCTCGCAGTCCACCACGTCCACACCTATCTCCGGCACCACAAAATTATCCATGGCGCGTATCTTACGTGAGATACGAGTTCGGAAAAAGAGCATATAGTATGCAGTATGGATAAGACGACAGACGCGGTGATCATCGGCAACCCAAACTCGGGGCGCGCGGGCGACGAGGGATACCTGGAACGTCACGCCGATGTTCTGCGATCCGGCGGCCTCTCGGTCGAGGTCTTGAATACCGAGCGGCCGGATCACGCAACCGAACTAGCCGCCCTCGCCGGGGACCGCCTCGTTATCGCGGCCGGCGGCGACGGTACGGTGAACGAGGTACTCAACGGCCTCTCTCCCGAGGCGACCCTGGGGATCCTCCCGCTCGGCACGGCGAATGTGCTGGCGCGGGAGTTGGGCATACCGCTCGACGACCCGGAAGGCGCCTGCAAACGCATCCTGACCGGGGAGCATTCACGCATAGACCTCGGCGTCGCCACGGATCGCGACGGCGTCGAGCGCCGCTTCGCGTGCATGGCGGGCATCGGGTTCGACGCGAGTGTCGTACGCACCGTTACGCCGCGCCTGAAGCGCTACCTGCGGGTGCTGGCCTTCCCTCTCATGGCCTTCAAGGTTCTTGCGGAACAGGACGTGCCGATGATACACGTCCACCACGGCGACACTATCTACGTCACCCAGTTCGCCATCGTCGCCAACGGCCACTACTACGGCGGAGACTTCAAGGTCGCGGACGCCGGTCTGCTGACGAACGGCGAGTTCGAGACGATCCTGGTAGAGCGCGTGAGCGCCCTGTTGCGCCCGGACATCCTCGCCCGCATCATCGCCCGCCAACCGCTCAACGACACTATGCGCTCTTTCTCCGCTCACGAGTTGCACGCCAAGTCCCCTGGCTCCGAGGTGCCGGTACAAATCGACGGCGAGATCTGGGGCCGTCTACCGATGGCCTTCCGAATAGAACCTGCCGCCCTGAAAGTGGTGCGCTAACTTCTCTCAGCGCTGCTCCGGCAGGGCGAGCCGTAGACCGAGCCCTATAAGGACGCTACCGGTGAACCAGCGCAGGCCTTTCGCGAAGGCCGGACGGGTTCCGAGCCAGCCTCTCAGAGTTCCGGAGAAGTATCCAAGCATGCTAAAGAGTAACCAGGTGAGCAGTGCAAAGGTCATCCCGAGCGTCAGCAGTTGGAGAGCCACGCTATCCGCTGTCGGGCTGGCGAACTGCGGCAGGTAGGCCAGGAAAAACA
>CALMWA010000071.1 GCA_937873125.1 uncultured Actinomycetes bacterium
CTGTTGCAACTCTTTCTCGGCGTCTACCTGACGAGCTGGGCGGGGGTACGCATCTTTTACACCTCCGGGATCAGCTCGGGAAACGGCGGCCTCGTGGACCTTCTGCAACACCTCACGCTGCCGGTGCTCACTCTCTCCGTCATAAGCATCGCGTCTTACAGCCGGTTCCAGCGGGGCGCTATGCTTGACGTGCTCGCCTCGGACTACCTGCGGACGGCGCGGGCGAAAGGTCTTAGCCGCCGGCAGGTCTATCTCAAGCATGCCCTACGCAACGCGCTCGTGCCGGTCGTCACCGTAATAGCGCTTGACATGGGCGTACTGCTCGGCGGGGCGGTCATTACGGAGACGGTGTTCGCGTGGCCGGGGCTCGGGTTCTTGCTAGCCGACTCGCTGTACAAAGGTGACTACAACGTGGCGCAGGGGCTCTTGATCATCAGCGCCGCGCTCATCGTATTCTTCAACTACGTGGCGGACATAGCCTACAGTCTCGTGGACCCGCGCATCAGCTATGACTAGAGAGAAGGTGTAACTTTGGTAGAGCAGAGAGGCGCGGTCCAGATCACGGAACCCGTCGGAGAAGAGTACGGCAAGGTCGAGGGCCGTACCCAGCGCGAGATCATCTGGCGCCGCTTCCGGCGTCATAAACTGGCGATGGCGAGCGCCGTGTTCCTGGCGCTTATCTACTTCGCGGCGCTCGCGACGCCCTGGCTGGCCCCGTACAAGTACGACCAGATAGACTACGCGGCCCTCAACCAGGGACCGAGTCTCTCGCACCCGATGGGGACCGACCGGCTGGGGCGCGACGAGATGACCCGTGTGCTCTACGGTGGGCGCGTCTCGCTGCTCGTCGGCCTCAGCGTGGGCGTATTCTCGACCTTTATCGGAGCGGTCGTGGGCATACTCTCCGGGTACTACGGCAAGCTTGTCGATACCAGCCTCATGAGCTTCACGGACTTCATGCTCACGCTGCCGTTCATCCCCCTGATCCTGGTCATGGGCAGCATCTTTAACTTCACCCCGACAACCATAACGATAGCCCTGGTCATACTGCTGTGGATGAACATGGCCCGGCTGGTCCGAGGGGAGGTTCTCTCGGTCCGCAAACAGGAGTACGTGCAGGCGGCCAAAGCCATAGGAGTGTCCGACTTCAGGACGATGCTTCGTCATATCTTGCCGAACGTCGTCGGGGTGATGATCGTCCAGGCGACGCTGACCGTGGCTTTAGCGATACTGCTGGAGAGCGCCGTCTCGTATCTCGGTTTCGGCATACAACCGCCGACGCCCTCGTGGGGCAACCTGCTCACGGACGCCCGCACTACGATGACCCAGCAGCCCTGGCTCACCTGGTTCCCCGGTATGATGATCGTGATAACGGCCCTGTGCGTCAACTTTCTGGGCGACGGTCTCCGGGACGCCCTCGATCCGAAGGCGGTGGAGTAACTTTGGCAATGCTCGAAGTGAACAACCTCAAGACTCACTTCAAGACCCAGGACGGCGTCGTAAAGAGCGTGGACGGGGTCTCGTTCTCCCTGGAGCCGGGAGAGACGCTCGGGATCGTCGGGGAGTCTGGGTCCGGCAAGAGCGTTACGGCTCTCAGCATCATGCAGCTAAACCCGAAGCCGCCGGTCGAGTACCCGGAAGGCGAGATCCTCTTCGAGGGTCAGGACCTTTTGAAGGCTTCGGACTCCCGGATGCAGAAGATCCGGGGCAACGACATCGCCATGATCTTTCAGGACCCGATGACGAGCCTCAACCCGGTCTTCACCGTCGGGAACCAGATCCGGGAAGCCATCCGCATTCACCAGCAGGTCTCCAAGCAGGAGGCCCGCGAGCGTACCGTACAGGTCTTGAAGGACGTAGGGATAGCCAACCCCGAGCAACGTGCGGACGAGTACCCGCACCAGTTCTCCGGCGGGATGCGCCAGCGGGCCATGATCGCGATGGGCCTCGCCTGCAACCCGAAGGTCTTGATCGCCGACGAACCGACTACGGCGCTCGACGTCACGATCCAGGCCCAGATCCTGGAGCTGATGGTGGACCTTCAGGAACGCTACGGCACGGCCATCATCATGATCACGCACGACCTCGGCGTCGTCGCCCAACTCGCCGACAAGGTGATGGTGATGTACGCCGGACGCGCCGTGGAGCAGGGTACGACCGAAGAAGTCTTCTACGACCCCCTGATGCCCTACTCGTGGTCTCTGCTGCGCTCTCTGCCGCGCCTCGACACCGCCGGAGAGGTGCGGCTCTTGCCGATAAAGGGTGCGCCGCCGTCCCTGATCTTCTTGCCGAAGGGTTGTAACTTCAGTCCCCGCTGCCCGTTCGTGAAAGAGGAGTGTCACGAAATAGACCCGGCCCTGGAAGAGAAGAAACCGGGCCACCGGGCGGCGTGCATACTCTCCGTCGAGGAGATTGAAGAGAGCAAGCATCGGGTGGACGAGCAGTTGGGAGTCGAAGGATGAGCGAGCGGCCAAACGCCGTCCCGAACGGCAGCCCGAATGGGAGCCAGGCTTATACGGGCGAGCATTTGCTGGAGGCGAAGAACCTCAAGATGCACTTCCCCATAAAGGCCGGGGTGCTCAAGAGGACCGTGGGACACGTGAAGGCCGTAGACGGTGTGGATCTCCAGGTGCGTAAAGGCGAGACTCTGGGCCTCGTCGGGGAGTCCGGGTGTGGAAAGAGCACGCTGGCGCGACTTATCCTGCGACTCCTGGAGCCGACCGATGGAGAGGTGCTATTCGAAGGCAGGGACGTGTTGAAGCTGGGACGCAGCGAGATGCTCGGCGTCCGGCGTAACATGCAGATCATATTCCAGGACCCTTACGCGAGCCTGAACCCGCGCATGACCGTCGGTAACATCATCGCCGAACCCTTGAAGACGCACAACGTCGGGAGTTCCCAGGGCGACCGCAAGAAGCGGGTGCAGGAGCTGCTGGAGATCGTGGGCCTCAGCCCCGAGCATTACAACCGCTACCCGCACGAGTTCTCCGGCGGGCAGCGGCAGAGGATCGGGGTGGCGCGAGCCGTCGCGCTGAACCCGAAACTCATCATCTGCGACGAGCCGGTGAGCGCCCTGGACGTCTCGATCCAGGCGCAGGTCGTGAACCTCCTCGAAGACCTGCAGAAAGAGTTTGACCTGACCTACGTGTTCATCGCCCACGACCTCTCGGTGGTCAAACACATAAGCGACCGGGTGGCGGTGATGTACCTGGGCAAGATCGTCGAGGTCGCCGACCGCACGACGCTCTACAACCAACCGCGCCATCCCTACACGAACTCGCTCCTCTCTGCCATCCCGATCCCGGACCCGGAGAAGGAACGCGAGCGCCGCCGCATAGTCCTGACCGGCGACGTGCCGTCGCCGGCGAACCCGCCGAGCGGCTGTCACTTCCATACCCGCTGCCCTCGCGCGCAGGAGTATTGCAAGGAACACGAACCCGACTTGGAGCCGCAGGAGGCGAACGGGACTGGGGATGCTCCCACGGACCACCAGGCGGCGTGCTTCTTCCCGGTGATGGAGGGTCAGAGGATAGAGGAGCCGGCGACCAGCACGCCCTACCGCGCCGGAGAGTAGTCCCGGCTGTCGTCTAACTCTCGTCCGCCGGGGAGCGGGTAGACTCTCGGGATGTTGTTGAGACTTCGCACGTTCCTGATGCTGTTTATCCTGGCGTTCGTGGTCACCGCGGTAGGATGCGGTGGCCCGGAGACCATCAACGAACCGCCACGCGTGGCGACACCCGCCCAGGAAGAGCAGATCAGCAAGGTCGGGCAGGGCGGCACAGCGCGTATCGTGCTGCCCGCGTCACTCGCTCCCGACTGTATGAACCCCTATCTATCGAAATGCGATGGCACAGCGGCGTTCACGGGCATGACGCTGGAATCTCCGCTCGTCCTCGGGCCTTCCGCCGAGTACCGGCCGCTACTCGCCGAGGCTGTCCCCTCGTTCGAGGGCGGATCGCTCGCCCTGCGGCCAATGACTGTGGAGGTGCGGCTCCGCCGGGGCGTCAACTTCTCCGATGGGGAACCGCTCACCAGCGCCGATGTGCGGTGGACCTACGAAGAGGCCGCGCTGCTGGCTAGGGGAGGCGAAATCTCCGCGATTTACTCCGGCTTCGCCCGCATCGAGCGGATAGAGACGCCTGACGCCCGGACGGTGCGCCTCGTCTTCCGTGAGCCGTACGCCGGATGGCGGAACCTCCTCACCGCCCCGATACTGCCCCACCACGTCTACGAGGACCGCAATTTGAAAGACCTCACCCTGACGCGTGACCCGGTAGGGAGCGGGCCGTTCCTGCTGAAGCGGTTCGCACGGGATGGTCTGAGATTCATCGACACGCCCAGGTACTGGGTCTCGGAGCCTCCATATCCCAACCTCGAAGGCATCCGGGTAGATTTCCTGGCGCCGGCCCGCGTGTCGGGCGAGCTCTCTGCTGGCCGGGCGGACTTCGGGGTCTTTCAGACGTCGGAGGCGGTCCCAAAGTCGGGGGACCTGCTCCGGGCCGCCGCGCTGTCGAGGGTGGAGTTGCTCGTCTTCAACTCGCGCAGGCTCGACGATCCGGCGTTCAGAGATAGAGTCGCTCGAAACGTAGACCGCCGGAGTCTAATCGAGACTTCGGTCGCCGGAGCGAAGCCCGCCCGGAGCTTCATGCTACCGGAGTCTTCCGGCTACGCGCCCGCCTGGGATCGATCCGGCGGTGCGAGCGATGCCGGATCCGGCACAGACGAGACGGCTGAGAGGAGACTGGATCTCGTATATCCCGCGGAAGATCCGATCCGCAGGGAGTTGGCCCGCAAGCTCGCCGCGCAACTCTCCGAAACCGGGTCGAAAGTTTCGCCACGGCCGGTACCCGCGGCGAGACTCCAAGAGGTGCTGGAGGACGGGGAGTTCGAGCTCGCACTCTATACGGCCGGCCAGGCGGCGGATCTCGAACCGCTGCTACCGATGTTGCCGCCGGATTCCCGCCGAACGTTCGAGGAGAGTCTGGGGGATGTGGATGGGAGCGGCCTCGCTCGGGCGCAGGAGACGCTCGCAGAGGACGCCGCCCTGGTGCCGTTGTTCTTGTGGCCCGACACATACTCATGGTCCAGCACACTCTCCGGGCCGCGCCCGGACGTCCCTTACCAAAGCTTCGGCTGGAACATCCGGGAGTGGGGGGTCTATGAGTAGTGATCCCTCAGACCGGCCTATCGGCCGGAGATAGTAGAATCTCAGTGTGTGGAACAGTACGAAAAGTAAAGCGGACCGGCGGAGAGGTCTGGTATGGGCGCTGGCGATGGTGCTCGTGCTGCTCGTCGCTACTCTCGGGGCGTATTCTTTCGGGCGTTCTCAGAGCCCGGCGGGCATAGGACCGGAGGACCGTGAGGCGGTGTCACTGTACGCCGAGGCGCTGGACACGGTTCGGGACGATTACGTGGACCAGGATGCCGTGGACCCGAAGAAGCAGACTTACGCGGCCATCGAGGGGATGCTCGACTCTTTGGGCGACGAGGGACACACGCGGTTTCTTACTCCCGAAGAAGTAAAGAAGAACCGTGCGGGGCTCTCGGGTACTTACGTCGGCATCGGGGTGCAGTTGGAGGACCGGGATGGGCGGGCCGTCATCGCGGCGCCCATCGAAGGTTCTCCGGCGGATCAGGCCGGGATCGAGACGGGTGACGTGGTGGTCGCTGTGAACGGCAAGAGCGTGCGTGACGCGGAACTGTCCGAGATCGTGGACCGCGTAAAAGGACCGGAGGGCACTAACGTAGACCTGACGGTCGAGCGGGACTCAAGGGAGCGCGAGTTCTCGTTGCAGCGGGCCGAGATTCGGTCCCCGGTCGCTTCGTGGGCGATCATCCCCGGCACCGATGTAGCCCAGGTGCGTCTCGCCTCGTTCTCGAACGATAGCGCGAAGGAGTTACGGGAGGCGCTCGACGAGGCCCGGATTGCGGGGGCTCGGCGCTTCGTTTTGGATCTGCGGAGCAACCCTGGCGGACGGTTGGATCAGGCCGTCGAGATCGCTGGTTTGTTCCTCGAACCTGGTAAGGTCGTCTATATTCGCCAGGACGCCTCCGGCGAACGTGAGAAGGTGGAAGTAGAGGCCGGCCCCGAACCGCTGGACGTGCCCCTGACGGTTCTGGTGAACGAGGGGTCGGCCTCCAGCTCCGAGATACTTGCCGGCGCCCTCCGGGACAACGGCCGCGCGACGATCATCGGCGCGAAGACTTTCGGTACGGGGACCGTTCTCTCTCAGTTCACGCTACGCGACGGCTCTGCCCTCCTGCTCGGCGTCTCAGAATGGCTGACGCCGGATGGAGACTTTATCCGGGAGAGCGGCATCGAGCCAGACGTAAAAGTGGAGCTCGGCAAGGACGACGAACTCGTCACCCCGACCGGAGCGCGGGATCTCTCGCGGCGCGAGATCCTGGAGCGGGACCCACAACTCCGCCGCGCCCTGCAAGAACTCCCCGACTAGCGTTTTGCTTGAGAGGGTACACTCCATCTGCAACGTTTGAATCTTATGGAGGTATGTGATGCAGCAATTTGACCGGGTGGCGCGTGGAGCCGTATGCGGGGTGGTGGGCACGGTCGCGCTAACGGCGCTGCGTCAGGCGTTGAAACACGCGGGCCTGGTTCATACCACGGCCCCGGAGCAGGTCGTGGCCCGCCTCGACGAGTTGAGGATGGTCCACGACTGGTCGCCGGCCGCCCGGCGCGCCCTGGCCGTCGCGGCCCACCTTGCATACGGCGTGGGGACGGGGGCCGCTTTCGGGTGGCTACGCCGGGAGCAGGGAGGCAAGGCTGAGGAGGCCGCGGTGGGTTCCGCCCTCGGCATCCTCGCCTGGGGAGCAGGATGGTCCACCTGGCTACCGCTCACCGGAGTTCACGAACCGCCCTGGAAACAGCGGACGTGGAAGGTTCTACTTCCGGTTGTGGATCATGCCTTCTTCGGGGCCGTCTGGGGAGTTCTCTACCGCGCGCCGGCGCGTGATACACGCTAGGATAAGGTAGTATGTGGCCGGCACAAATGCCGGAAGCTCCGATCATACGCAAGAAAGGGGAGTTCTTGAGTATCGCCATAGTGGCCCTGATCCTTCTCGTGGTAGTAGCGGTAATCGGCATCCCGGTCCTCATTCGGCTGTTCGGCGAGGCGGCACGACGAAATCCCAACCGCCCCGGTGGTCCGGGAGATGACGAGGTTGGAGAGCGCGACCGTACCTCCGGTAACGGCAGGGAGTAAGTGCCTGTCGGATATCCTGATTTTCGATGTTCGGTAACAGGATGAAAAACTGGGAGCGAGTTATACGGGACACTTCCTGTTTACACGGAAGGCGCGCAGGAGCGCTTCGTCCTACATGAATGATAGGGTAGCGTAGGGGCCCTCATCACAGGTTGGTCCACGTTCTATCAGGTCGAAAGACGCTTCGAGCAGTATGAACGGGCCAGCGTTCCAAGGGCTACGATTGCGGTGCGTTGCAACCTGTTGAGATGCCGTAGCTTCTCATCGAGAGCCGGGGGATTATCACTACGGAGTTGTTCCAGGGCTAGGGTGCTCCGGATGATCGCATGAGTCGGCTTGTGGCGAGACAGCATCATGTATACCATTGTCCTCGGGGTGAAGCGCGGAGAGGAGGGCGAGGTTCTGGACGAGCAGGGGCTCGAAAGATTCCAGTAGACGAAGAAACTTCATCTGAAGTGCATCATACACGAGAGATTTTATGGTATCCGCTGAGTCCGAATACCAGCCCTGAGCGTGCGAAAGGAGCTTTGCAAGTGTCAGAGGGAGTAAGAAACCAGGGGAGTGTGGATCCAACAGCGCTTTGGAGACACTGGTACGACACGAGCTTCAACATGTGGTCGGACATGGTAAGAGATGACAAGGAAGCCTACATGGACCCGTTCGGGCTGTACCGGCAGTGGTTCAGCGCTCTGGAGGAGTCCGGGAAGGCGGTGGAGAGTGGAGCCGCCGGAACGGCGAGTTCGCAGGAGATCTGGCAGCAGTGGATGGACGCGACGGCCGGGGCCTGGAGCAGGGTCTTGGGGGCCGGGACGGTCCTGGCACGGCTCACTCCTTACTGGGTGGAGATGTCCGAAGGAGTCTGGAAGCAGATGTTCGAGGGGGGCAAGCCTCCCACCGATCCGCTGGACTTATACCTGAGGTGGTACAACGCCACGAACGCGCCGCTCTCGAAGATGATCCGGGACATCCTCGAAGACGAGTCGTTTCTTGGAGATTCGCGACGTTTTCTGGAGAACTTTGCGAGCCTGGAACAGGTCTTCCAGCGCAACGCCGAGGAATACTTCGGTTATCTACAACTCTCCACCCGCTCCGACAGCTCCCGCATTGCGGGGCTCATCGTGGGCCTGGACGCGAAGGTGGATCGCATGGAGGAAGCATTCGAGGGGTTCGAGCATGGCTACGCCACACCGGCAACCGCCGAGGCTGTGGAAGCCCTCGAAGACCACGTAAAGGAATTGGAGCGCAAGCTGGAAGACAACCGTTCCGGTCTTCAAAGGATGGAAGGTAAGCTGGATCAGCTCATCGCGGCCCTGAACACTACGGCCAACGGCGCCCCTCAAGCGACCGGCTCGCGGGAGGAGATCGGGGAGATCAATGCGACCGACGCCGCCCGCCGTAAGGCTCAGGAGCTGGGCGTAAACCTGCGGGAGGTCCAGGGTAGCGGAGCTGATGGCCGGATCACGGTGGATGACATACGCAGGAAAGGGGAAACCGGATGACGGAGAGAGGCGTCGCGCCCTCGGATAGCCCTTCGGGCGGCGAGGACCTGTTCGACAAGTACGCCAGAGGGCTCAGGATAGTAGCCGAAGGAGCCAAAATAGACACCGGCCAGACCCCCAAGGAGATCGTCTGGACGAGAAACAAGGCCAAGCTCTACCACTACCAGGGCGAGGTCGAGAAAAAGTACCCAGTCCCCATTCTGTTCATCTACGCGCTGCTCAACCGTCCGTATTGTCTCGACCTGATGCCGGGCAACAGCTTCATCGAGTTCCTCGTAAACGAGGGCTTCGACGTGTACATGCTCGACTGGGGAATACCGGGCCCCGAGGACAAGGACATGTCCTTCGAAGACTACGTTTTGGACTACATCCCGCGGGCGGTGCGCAAGGTGCTGAGGAACTCGCATTCCGAGGAGCTAACCCTCTTCGGTTACTGCCAGGGCGGTGTAATGGCCTCCATGTACGCTGCGCTCTTCCCGGAGGGGTTGAAGAACCTGATCCTACTCGCCACGCCCATAGACTGCGCGCCGGAGAACTCCGGACTCTACGGCCAGTGGTTCAGCGAGAAGAACCACGATCCCGACACCATCACGAACGCCTACGGAAACCTGCCGGCGAAGTTCGCCTACGCGGGGACCGCCATGCTAAACCCGGTCACCAACTACATCGGCAGCAACGTAACCATGTGGGACCTGATCGCGCGGGATGGACTCTCGGATTCCTGGCTGGCGATGAACAAGTGGGCCAACGACCCGATACCAATGCCCGGAGCAGCCTACAAGCAGTGGGTCCGGGACTTCTACCAGAACAACAAGCTCGTCAAAGGGGAGATCAAACTGCGCGGACGCCGCGTAGACCTCTCCAACATCAGCATGCCACTCCTCAACCTCGCCGGAAAGAAGGACCATCTCGTATTCCTGCCCCAGGCCGAGGCCGTTATGGACCTTGTAAGCAGCGAGGACAAGGAGTTCATCGTCCTCGATGCCGGGCACGTGGGGCTGCTGACCGGCCGGGGAGCCAGGAAGAGCCTCTGGCCGCAGGTGAGGAACTGGCTGGAACATCGCTCCGGATAAGTAAGTATGCACAGCGAGAAGCGCAAGCTAACGAGAGCGTTTGGATGACGAGGGCCTGGGCTATAAGGACGTAGCGTAAGTTACGGGGAAGGAGCTACTATGGAATATGAACACCAGGAGAAGGTTTACCGGACGGAGCTGACGCCGGTAAGCTTCCTCAGGCGCAGCGCGTACGTGTACCCGAACAAGGTCGCCGTCGTGCACGGAGACCGGCGCTACACCTACCGGGAATTCGAAGAGAGGGTCAACCGTCTGGCCTCCAGGCTGCGCGACGCCGGGCTCCAGAAGGGGGATAGGGTGGCCTTTCTCGCTCCCAATATCCCACCGCTCCTGGAGGCGCACTTCGCGGTGCCCGCCGCCGGATGCGTACTGGTGCCGGTAAACACGCGCCTGAGCTCCGATGAGGTCGGACACATCCTGAAGCACTCGGGGTCGAGGATGCTCTTCGTGGACGCGGAGCTTGAGAAGCTCGTGGAGCCGCTGGACACCTCCGGGATAGAGATAGTGCGCATAGATGACACCGGGGAGCCTGGTGACCCCTACGAGGACTACCTGGCGGAGGGATCTCCCGAGGCGATACCCAGCGTTTTGGAGGACGAGGAAGAGACCATCGCCATCAACTACACCTCTGGCACCACGGGGAAACCCAAGGGGGCGATGTACAGCTACCGGGGCGCCTACCTCAACGGCCTGGGGGTCGCGACGGCTCTGGAGATGAACGCGCGCTCGGTCTACCTGTGGATACTCCCGATGTTCCACTGCGACGGGTGGTGCTTCCCCTGGGGGGTTACGTCGATGGCGGCCACGCACGTCTGCTTGCGCCGGGTGGAAGCCGACAGGATTTGGGACCTCTTCGATGCCGAAGGGGTCACCCACTACTGCGCCGCGCCTACCGTCCAGATCGGTCTGGTCAATCACGACAAAGCGCACCGGATGGACTGGCAGATCACCACCGCTATCGGAGGCGCTCCTCCGTCGCCCACCCTTCTCGGCCAGTTCGAGGATCTGAACATCCACCCCATCCACCTTTACGGGCTCACCGAAACATACGGGCCGACCAGCATCTGCGCCTGGCAGGAGGAGTGGAAGGACCTCTCTGTCGAGGAGAAGGCCGAGATGCTCGCCCGCCAGGGCCAGGCTCACGTCAACTCTCACATTGTCCGGGTGGTGGACGATGACATGAACGACGTCCCCCGTGACGGCGAGACCCTCGGGGAGATTGTGACCCGCGGCAACACCGTGATGAAGGGATACCTGGACAATGAGGAGGCCACGGAGGAGGCGTTCAAGGGCGGCTGGTACCACTCCGGCGACGTGGCCGTGTGGCACCCAGACGGCTACGTCGAGATCCGGGACCGCTCTAAGGACGTGATCATCTCCGGCGGCGAGAACATCTCCTCCATAGAGATAGAGCAGGCGATAGACAAGCACCAGTCCGTTCTGGAGTGCGCCGTCGTCGCTATCCCGGACGAGAAGTGGGGCGAGCGCCCGAAGGCTTTCGTCGCACTCAAGCCGGGCAAGGAGGCGACGGAGCAGGAGATCATAGACTTCTGCAAGCAGCGCCTGGCCCGCTTCAAGGCGCCGGCAGCTGTGGAGTTCGGGGAGTTGCCGAAGACCTCCACCGGCAAGGTCCAGAAGTTCGTGCTGCGTGAGAAGGAATGGGCCGGACAGGCGAAGCGCGTAGGCTAGATCCTCGCTGGCCGGGAGAGGGGAAATAAAGATGAATATAGCGAACGTGCAGGGAAAAGGCGTGCTGGTGGTGGGCGGCAGCCGCGGAATCGGCCGGGCCATAGCCGAACGGTTTGCTGAGTTGGGGGCCGAGGTGGGCCTGACGGCCAGGGATGCCAGCAGAGCGTCCGAGGTCGCCTCTTCCGTGGCGGAGACACACGGGCAACCCGTCAGCGGCTACGCTCTGGATGTTACGGATCGCGACCAGATACGCGAGGTCGTGCAGGGTTTCGAGCCCGGCTCCGGTGTCCCGGACGTGCTGATCTACAACGCCGGCATCAGCCCGGTGTACGCGTCGGCCGAGAAAGTCGACGAGGGCGACTGGGATGCCATAATCGCCACCAACCTCACCGGGGCGTTCCTCGCGGCGCAGACCTTCGCCCGCCGGCTCATCCCCGAAAACAAGCCCGGCTCCATCGTTTTTATCGGCTCGATCAACAGCGTCGTCGGAGATCCGCGTCTGGTGGCGTATACCGCATCCAAGGCGGGATTGGCCGGGATGGCCAAGACCATGGCCCTGGACTGGGCTCGGCACGGCATCCGGGTCAATACCATAGCGCCCGGCTACGTGACCACCGACCTTACGTCGGGCCTTCAGCAGAACGAGGGCCTTCGGAGATCCATAACCGACCGCACCCCTCTGAACCGGATGGCGAAGCCCGCGGAGATAGCGGACCTGGTCGTGTTTCTGGCTTCGGACAGCTCTAGTTTTATTACCGGAGCCGTTTACCCCGTCGACGGAGGATGGACCACCGGGTAACGAGATTGAGGTGAGGCTGGTTCCGCCGCTACGGTATCGAGAAGCGAAGATGATGGCATACAGGCATCGAGCCGACCGTCGAAGCTCATCAAGGGGGCCGGGTCGAGATAGGACCGCGGCATCTCGCCTGTCAGGCGATGCGGACAGCCGCGCCCTCCAGTCCTCCCTGGCGGGCGGATACCGCTCCATCACCAGGGACAATGGCCCGGCACAACTCCTGGCCCTCGACGTAGCCACGAAAGAAGGCGCCGAGTGCCGAGTCCCTGGAGTCAGGCCACGCTGTCAACGATGCGAATATCGAAGAGTGCTGCGAGCGACAGGGTATGAATGTAGAAGCCGAAGACGTAGCATTGGCGCGAGCGCAGGAAAAGCCGAACGTCTCGTGCTATCTGCACGATAGTTGCTGTAGTAGTTATCGTGGCCTGGAACTTGGTGATCCGACCCGACCAGTATTGCCTGAAGCCCGGGCAGCGTTTATCGTAAGGTTATATCCTCGTCGAGTTTGAGCGAGCATAGGGGAAGGACTACCTGACGGGCTATCAGGGCAAGACGCCGCTCACTGATGAACCATGAAGTAAGCCGTGAGAGGTTGGGGCCAAGTAGAGAAAGGATAGTACGAGGATGAGCACGAACGTAACCGAGCAAACCATCATCGACAAAGTCGAGAAACGTCTGTATGTCGGTGGCGAGTGGCGCGACGCGGCGGGAGGCGGCACTCTCTCCGTGGAGGATCCCTCGACCGGCGAGGCTATCTGCGAGGTAGCCGACGCCACGCCGGAGGACGCTATGGCCGCGCTCGACGCGGCGAGCGAGGTTCAGAAGGAGTGGGCCAAACACCCGCCCCGGAAGCGAGGAGAGATCCTGCGCCGCGCCTACGAGAAGCTGGTCGAGCGGATCGACGAACTTGCCCTGCTCATGACGCTGGAGATGGGCAAGCCGATCGGGGAGTCGAAGGGGGAGATTCTATACGCTGCGGACTTCTTGCGCTGGTTCTCGGAAGAGGCGGTGCGCATCGACGGACGTTACGCCGTCGCGCCCAACGGCGCCGGAAGACTTCTCACCATGAAGCAGCCGGTCGGGCCTTGCCTCGCGATCACGCCCTGGAACTTCCCCATGGCAATGGGCACGCGCAAGATCGGTCCCGCCATCGCCGCCGGGTGTACGATCATCGTGAAGCCCGCCCAGCTCACACCGCTCTCGATGCTCGCCCTGGCGCAGATCCTGGAGGAGTCGGGGCTTCCGCCCGGCGTCCTCAATGTGATCACCAGCTCCAGCTCGGGCGCGACCATGTCGCCCCTGATATCGGATCGGCGTCTGCGCAAGCTCACCTTCACGGGTTCGACGCCCGTGGGACGCAAGCTCATGGAGCAGGCCTCGGGGAACCTCCTCAGGCTCTCGATGGAGCTCGGAGGGAACGCGCCCTTCCTCGTATTTGACGACGCGGACCTTGATGCGGCGGTCGAGGGCGCGATGTTGGCGAAGATGCGTAACATCGGCGAGGCGTGCACGGCGGCCAACCGCTTCCACGTGGCCGACTCCGTGGCGGACGAGTTTTCCGAGAAGCTGGTAGAGAAGATGAGCGCCCTGAAGGTCGGGCGTGGCACGGAGGAGGGGGTCCAGGTCGGGCCGCTCATAGACGACGACCAGCGCGGCAAGGTCTCGGATCTCGTCGAAGACGCTCTGAGCAAGGGCGCGAAGGCGCTCGTCGGGGCCGGAAAGATGGACGGCCGGGGATACTTCTACGAGCCGACGGTGCTCGGCGACGTGCCCGAGGATGCCGACCTCCGGCAGGAGGAGATCTTCGGCCCCGTGGCCCCGATCTTCTCCGTAAGCTCGGAGGAGGAGGCCATAGAGGCGGCCAACAACACCGAGTATGGTCTCGTCGCCTACGTCTACACGCGCGACCTCAAGCGGGCGCTGCGAGTGTGCGAGGGCCTGGAGACTGGCATGGTGGGCCTCAATCGGGGCATGGTCTCCAACGCCTCGGCTCCCTTCGGAGGGGTCAAGCACTCCGGATTCGGCCGCGAAGGCGGCGCCGAGGGGATCGAAGAGTACCTGGAAACGAAATACATCTCCGTCGACCTGTAGGCGCCATAGTCAATACGGTTTCTGCGTAAAACCTGCGCCGGTGCTGGATTGGAGTCTTGTGGCTTTCAGTCCAGCAGGTCGCGCAGGGATGCGGCGTGAGGGCTGCTCTTTATCTTCGCCAGCGCGGTTAGCTGTATCTGACGTATCCTCTCGCGGGTTACGTCGAAGCGCTCGCCGACTTCTTCGAGGGTCTTCGGCTGGCCGCCCGTGAGGCCGAAGCGGTATTCGAGAACCATCCGCTCGCGCTCCGGCAGACCGTTGAGGGCTTCCTGCATCCTGGACTTCAAGAGCGAGGACTTGGCGAGGTCGTGGGGAGATTCGGACTCCTCGTCGGCGATGAAGTCGCCGAGTTCGGAGGAGTGGTCCTCGCCGACGGGGGTTTCGAGAGAGATGGAGCGGCGGGAGACGCGCCGGATGCGGACGACCTCCTCCGTGTCTATCTCCATGATGCGGGCTACCTCTTCGTCGTCCGGGTCGCGGTTTAGCTCGGAGGCGAGGGAACGCTGGACGCGGTAGTACTTGTTGATCTTCTCGACCATGTGTACGGGGACGCGGATAGTGCGGCCCTTGTCGGCGATGGCGCGGGTTACGGCCTGACGGATCCACCACGTCGCGTAGGTGGAGAACTTGAAGCCTTTGCGGTAGTTGAACTTCTCGACCGCGCGCATCAGGCCGATGTTGCCCTCCTGGATCAGATCCAGTAGAGAGACGCCGCGGCTTGCATACTTCTTGGCTATCGAGACGACGAGCCTTAGGTTCGCGCGTGTCAGGTGCGCTTTGGCCCGCCGGTCGCCGCGCTCGACACGCTTGGCGAGGTAGACTTCCTGGGCTTTCGTTAGGAGGGGCGTCTTGCCGATCTCATCCAGGTACATCTGGACGGCGTCGCCGGTGTAGCGAGTACGCAAGTCACTCTCCAAAACCTCTTCGACTATCTGGGTATCTTCGTCTTCGTTTAGAGTCTCGGCGAGAAAACCGGCGTCTACGATCTCGACGCCGTGTTCGCGGAGGAGCCCGTAGACTTGCTGGATCTCGTCGGTGGAGAGGTCGACTTCTTGAAGGAGGTCGAGAACTTCGCTTGATTCAAGCGTCCCGGTCTCCTGACCGGCCTCGAAGAGTTCCTGGATTTCCTCTATATCCCGCAGGTCGCGCTGAGGTTGCAAATTCTCCTCTAGCTCTCTAGCCTGAAACTCTCCTGCTACCTAAGCGTAATATATCCGAAAAAGGGCAAAGATCAATTGACATCGACCGTCGTATTGGGGAGGCGAACGAATCATGATGGGTCTTAGAAATCTCTACAAGGTGTTTAACGAGTCGCGCAAGGCCGCGCGCCAGCAGGCGACCCTCACCGTTACTGGAGAATCTTCGCGTGCCGCCGAGCTGGCAAGGCTTCTGGGTGCGCAACGGAGTGCGAGAGGCGCGGAGATCATCCTCGCCGTCTCGCCCGCCGGCGACACGCTGACGCTCTCCGGCAAGGGAGTCGAAGATCCAGATGAGATCCCGCTTCCCACGAGCGAGCAGGCCATGAGCGATCTGCCATTCCTGCCGCGCATAGTGCAGGCATTGGATGAGGACTACGCGGTACCGTTGGCGAAGGCGTATCCTGTCTTCCGCCGGGCCGTCTGCGAAGAGGTGATCCGTAAGAACGCCCGCCAGAACGCCCTGGTTGGGGCGCTGCCCATCCCCGGCGCGGACATGCCTGTCATGACCGCCAACCAGGGCCGGATGGTGCTGAGCATAGCCGCCGCCTACGGTGAAGAGCTTTCGATGGACCGGGCACGTGAGCTTCTCGGGGTGCTGGCCGCCGGCTTCGGGTTGCGGGCCCTGAGTCGCCAGGTAGTGAAGCTCATCCCCGTGGGCGGCTGGGCCGCGGCGGCGGCTCTCGGTTACGCCGGGACGGTGGCGATGGGCCGCGCCACGATGCTCTACTTCGAGCGCGGCGGGCAGCAAGTGGGTCAGAAAGAAATGGCCGAGATACAGCGCCGCGCCACCGAGGAGGCCCGGACCTTCGTCTCCCGCTTCCGCAAGAAGTAGCTTGCTATCTTCTCTCTTGCGGACGTTGGCGGGTGTGCGGGATGGGCTGACCGGGCTTCGCCGTTTCGGGCTTCGCGTGTTTCTCTTCCTGACGGCGGCCCAGGCGTTGATCGTGGGCGTTCTGGTGGCGATGGCCCAGCTCCGCAAACGCCGCGAAGAACCGCGCGAGGCCTTCCCGTGGACGGAGATGCCGGAGGTCGAGCTGGAGAGCGGCGCCGGAACCCTCAAGATCTATCCTTACGGCGTGAAACTCTACGAGGCCATGATCTCCGAGATAGAGGCCGCCCGCCAGCACATCTTCCTGGAGACTTTCATTTGGAAGGGCGACGATCTCGGGCAGCGCTTCGTTGACGCACTGGCCCGCAAGGCCCGCGAGGGAGTGAATGTGTGCGTAATCTTCGACGGCTTCGCCAACATGGTCGTGCCGGTGAAGTTCAAGGAGTTTCCCGACGAGATACACACCCTGCAGTTCCGCCCGATCTCCGGCCCTTCGAGCGTCGTGGACCCGCGCAATCTTCTGCGCGACCACCGCAAGGTGCTGACGGTGGACGGCCGGGTAGCGTTCCTCGGCGGCTACAACATCGGCCAGCTCTACGCGAAGAGCTGGCGCGACACGCACTTGGGCATAAGGGGGAGCGAAGTTCGGGAGGTTGAGAACGCCTTCGTGGATTTCTGGAACGCCCACCGCACCGAAGAGTTGCCGAGGCTGGAAGCGGTCGGAGAACGCGCCTGGAACCCGGACCTCGTACTGCACCGCAACGATCCGTATCTGCGGATCTTCCCGATCCGGGGCGTCTACCTGGAGGCTATAGACCGGGCGCACCAGCGCATCTACATGACCCACGCCTACTTCGTCCCCGACCGGGCGCTCCGGGCGCACCTCGTCGAGGCGGCGCGGCGGGGCGTGGAGGTGCAGTTACTCCTGCCTAGGGAGTCGAACCACATCACGGCCGACTGGCTCTCGCGGCGCCACTATCACGCGCTGCTGGAGGCGGGGGTCAAGATTTTTCGCTACAAGCACATCATGATCCACTCGAAGACCGCGACCATCGACGGCGTCTGGTCCACAGTCGGCACCGCGAACATCGACCGCTTCAGCATGCTCGGCAACTACGAGATAAATCTTGAGATCTACAGCCGACGCTTCGCCGATCAGATGGAGCGGATGTTCGCTTTGGACAAGACCAACTCCGAGGAGCTCACGCTCGGAGAGTGGGAGAGGCGCCCGCTCCTCGCCAAGTGTGTCGAGCGCGTGCTTGCCTCCTTGAGCCCGCTGGTCTAACGATCCGCCGAAGAATTCCTCGCAAAGAGACGTTTCGGGCGGGGGCTTTGCCTTAGAATGACCTTTCGCATGGATGAATCAAGGTCGAAGAGAAATACAAGTTCTACGGGCGGCGCGCAAGGAGGCGGGGCTTCCGCGCGCTCTGAGGCATTCTTGCTTCTTGCGGTCTTCTTCGTCGGCAACGATTTCGTCGCGGTCAAGTATGCTCTGGAAGGCATCCCGCCACTGGTCCTGATGCCGCTGCGCTTCGTGCTGGCGGGGCTCGTCGTGGTGGGTGTGGTAAGGGTGATCGAGCGAAGGGGTCCCCTGAAGTGGGGGGATCTCTTGCCGATCGCCGGGGTCGGCGCTGTGGGCATAACGCTGAACCACATCGGATATACGGTGGGCTTGAGCCTCACGAGCGGCTCGGACGCCGCCCTGATATTCGCTACGGCGCCCGTTTGGGGCATGGTGCTCGGAATCCTGTTGCGGGCCGAGCGGGGATCTCTGCGCGGTGCTCTCGGTCTCGGCTTAGCTCTCGTTGGAGTGGGACTGGTCGTTTATCAAGGCTTAGGATCCCCAAAAGCCTCACTTGCGGGCAACCTGCTCGTGTGCGTCAGTGCGTTTTCGTGGGGAGCATACGCTGTGCTCTCCCTTCCCCTGTTGAAGCGCTACACGCCGCTTGCGCTCGCCGCCTACACCATGCTGCTCGGGGGAGCCGCCGCTTTCCCTTTCGCTCTCACCGGGGTTCCGGGTATCTCCGACTCGGTGTTCGACGTTGATTGGAGCGCCGTGGGAGTACGGTCCTGGGCTGGAGCGGCATATTCCACGTTCCTGGCGAGCGCGTTTGCCATAGCCGCCTGGCAGGGGAGCGTTGCCCAGATGGGAGCAAACAAGGTGCTGGTCTACCTGTATCTGGTGACCCTCGTAGGTGTAACCTCCAGCGTGTTGCTTCTGGACGAAGGACTCGGAACTGCAAAGGTTGCGGGGGCCGTCATGATCCTCTTCGGAGTGTACGTGGTCCGGCGCGGCTGAACGCCCGAAAGTCCTGAAGCTCCCTGTATAATGACGCCGAGTGGTTTCTTACCGCTTCCATGGGGACGACGGGAGGACTTGATTGGCGCGCTGGCGGCTTCTTGAGCCGGACGAGGACGTAGTATCCGAGCTTGCGCGATCCGCGGAGGTGGACGCGCTCTGCGCCCGTGTACTGGCAAACCGGGGAGTCCTGCCCGAGAACGCGGAAGGTTTCCTCTCGCCCTCCCTCAAGACCATCTCCATGCCCGACGAGGAGCCGTGGGGCGTGGCGGCGCGACGGGTCGCGCGCGCCATAAAGGACGGAGAACGCGTCGGGGTCTTCGGCGACTACGACACGGACGGCATCACCTCCGCCGCCGTGCTCTACCTGGCGCTCTCGAACTACACGGACAACATCGTCGTAAAGCTCCCGACCCGCCAGACGGGCTACAGTCTGCTGGAGCCTTACGTGCGGGACCTCTTCGCCGAGAGCGTGAGCTTGCTCGTGACGGCGGACTGCGGCATCTCCAACCGCCGTGAGGTGGAGCTTGCAAACTCCCTCGGCATGGACGTGATCGTGACCGACCACCACATCCCGCCCGAGGACCCGCCGGATGCGGCCGTGGCTGTCCTCGATCCGAAGCTCTGGGACCCGGACGACCCACTCGCTGGGGTCGGGGTGGCCTGGAAGTTCGCCTGGGCCGTCGCCCGCGAGCTGGGGGACGCCGACGGCAAACGCTGGCTGGGGCGGCTACTGGATCTCGTCTCCGTCGGGACTATCGTGGATATCGCGCCGCTCCGGGGAGACAACCGGGCGCTGGCTTCGATGGGCCTGCGCCACATCAATCGCTCGCTCGCCGCCGGGGGGGCGCGGCCGGGGCTCGCGGCGCTCATCAAGGTGGCGGGGGTGCGGGGCGAACTGGATGAGAACGACCTGGGCTGGAAGCTCGGCCCGCGCATCAACTCCATCGGCCGGATAAAAGACCCGCACCCGGCGCTGGACTTGCTCCTCACGCACGACCCGCGAGAGGCTTTCCGCATAGCCTCCATGCTCAACCAACTCAACTCCGAGCGCCAGCGGCGTACCCGCTACGCTGTGGAACAGGCGATGGGCGAGGTGGACCCGGAGCAGGACTTCAAGGTGGTGGTGTCGGACGAGACGGGCGGACTGGCGGGGCTGGTCGCCGGCAAGGTAGCCGGTGCGACGGGACGGCCAGCGGCGGTCCTCAACCGGCGCGCCGACGGCTCCTACGGCGGCTCGGCGCGGGCCGGAGACACGGACGTGGACCTCTATGGCGCCCTTTACACGGTACGGCATCTCTTGGGAGAGTGGGGCGGGCACCGCAAGGCTGCCGGGCTCAATGTTGGGGCGGGCAACTTCGACGCTTTCGTGGCCGGGGTCAATGAGGCCGTTCGGGCGCAGGCGGCCGCGTCGCCGGACCTCTTCGTACCGGCCATAGACGTGGACGCTGAGGTGCCGCTGGAAGCCGTGTCGAATGGCCTCATCGACTGGCACGAGAAGCTCGCGCCGTTCGGGAGCGGCAACTACCGGCCGGTCTTCGCCAGCACGGGGCTTCGGGTGGAGGGCTCGCGCCAGCTCTGGGAGGGGATGAACCTGCTGACGCTCTCGGGCGGTCTCTCCGCCAAGCTCGCCGGGGACCCGGAGTCGGTCCCGGAAGGCGACTTCGACGCAGCCTATACGGTGAATCGTAACGCCTACTCGGGTGGGGTGGAACTCGAGATACTGGACTGGAAGAGATAGGGGGTGCGGCCATGAACGCCATCGGGGTTGACGTGGGGGGGACCAAGATCGCCGCGGGTGTCGTGACGCCGGGTGGTGAGATCCTGGCCGAAGTTCGCTACCCGTCGTCGGGGTCGCGCGAGCAGTTGCTCTCCAACATAGCCCGGGCCATAAGCGAGGTCCGCGAGGGAATCGACGGGATAGGCGGCGTATGCCTCGCCGTGCCCGGCTTCGTGATGTCGGCGGAGAACAAGGTGGTCTTCGCACCAAATCTGCACACCATCGAGGGTGTTCGGCTAAAGGACGAGATCGGCGAGCGGACGGATCTCGACATCACCGTCGAGAACGACGCCAACGCGGCGGCGTGGGGTGAGTTCAGGTTCGGTGCAGGCAGCGAGGTGGACCACCTCGTGTTCCTGACCCTGGGCACCGGGATCGGCGGCGGCGTGATCTCGCACGGCGTTCTCCTGCGCGGCGCGCAGGGTGCGGGCGGCGAGCTGGGTCACGTCACCATCCAGGCCGAGGGTGGTCCCCTTTGTGGCTGCGGCAACTACGGCTGCCTCGAAGCTCTTGCCTCCGGCACCTCCATAACCCGCCGCGCGCGAAGGGCGGCGGAAGAGCACCCGAAGTCGGCCCTGGGACGGATCGCCGCCGACCGCGACGTCCAGGGAGAGGATGTCACGAAACTCGCCAACGAGGGAGATGAACTGGCGATCTCGGTGCTCGAAGAGACCGGAACGTGGCTCGGCGTCGGGCTCGCCGGGTTCGTCAACATCTTCAACCCTGACGTCATCGCCATCGGCGGTGGAGCGTCGAAGGCGGGAGAGTTGATCCTGGAGCCCGCCCGCCGCGAGATGCGCCGCCGCTCCCAGAGTCCCAGCCGCGACCTCGTGACCATCAAAGAAGCCACTCTGGGTCCAAAGTCCGGCGTTCTTGGGGCCGCCGCCCTCGCCCGCGACGAGTCGGGCGAGTACGTTCTAGGCTCCTAGAGTACCCTTGCCCCTCCAGATCGTCCCGACCCCCATAGGCAACCTGGAAGACATTACCCTGCGCGCGCTGCGAGTCCTGCGCGAGGCCGACCTCGTAGCCTGCGAGGACACCCGCCGTACCGGACGCTTGCTCGTCCACTACGACATCAAGAACAAGCTCGTCGCCTACCACGAGCACAACGAAGAACGTCTCGCTTCCGAGCTCGCCGAACGCGCCAAGACGGAGCGCATCGCCCTTGTCACCGACGCCGGAACGCCGCTCGTCTCTGACCCCGGATACCGGCTGATCCAGGCCTGCATCGAGGCCGGGGTGAGGGTCGAGTCTCTCCCCGGACCCTCGTCCCTGACGACGGCGCTCGTCGCCTCCGGGTTCCCGGCCGATACGGTCGTGTTCTTGGGCTTCGCACCGCGCAAGGGCCGCGAGCGGACGGAGCTGTTGGACCGCATGAATCGCGAGAGCTCCACCTTCGTCCTCTTCGAGTCGCCGCACCGGCTGGCGAAGACGCTTACGGAGCTTCCAGAAGAGACGCCGGTCGCGGTGTGTCGGGAGCTGACGAAGCTGCACGAGGAGATCTTTCGCGGAACGGGGGCTGAGGCGGCGGAACATTTCTCGGCCGGGGTGAAGGGTGAGATCGTGCTTGTGGTGCGCGGCGGGACGGCCACCATCGAGCCGAACTTCGAGGCTGTCGTGGAGCGGGCGCGCGGTTACGTCGTGGAGGGCGAGAGTCCGTCCAAGGCGGCGGCGCGGGCCGCGAGGGAGTCGGGGATGAAGAAGGGCGATGTATACGCCCGGCTCGTGCAGTCCTGACGCGGTCCGCCCATCTTTGACGATGCTACTTTTCTTCGCTGATAAGAGTCGTGTGCGATCATGGGCTGTTTGCCGCTAGGGCTTCTCCGTACCCCGTTAGCTTGACAGCGTGCAAGCGATTTCCAGCCCCGCGATGCCCTGTCCCGGTTGATCCGGGACAAAAGACGGGACGGTGGTCCTACATGTATGAAATCTCCGTGTCGTAGGCTGTGATCAGGTTAGTAAACGTAGCGCGTCGAGGGAAGGAGAACGAAATGTTGAAGATAAACGACGCCGACAACTTCCGCCGGACGCTGGCGGGTCTGGCCCTGATCTCCGCGCCGCTCGCTTTCGGGGGGTCGGACGTGATCCGGCTCTCCATCGAGGGCGGTGTGGGTGAGGGGCGCGAGCAACTCGCCGCCATAGCCGCAAGTTCCGGCCTGTGGCAGGTGGCGGCTGCCCTGAACATGATCGGCGTGATCCTGTTCGTGCCGGCAATCCTTGGCCTGATGCACCTGCTAAGGGAGCGCAGCACCATCCTCGGCCATCTCGGCGGCGGGCTCGCGCTCGTCGGATTTCTCGGCTGGGCCGCCCACAACCGCGGCTACTACGGCTTGATGGGGGCGGCGAGCACCTCGGACGTTCGCGGCGAGATGCCCGGTTTCATCGAGCACTGGATGATGAGCCCGGACACCATCTACTACGTCCTGATGTTCCTGGTCGGGTCCACGTTCGGGATGCTCCTCCTGAGCATCGGCCTCTACCGGGCGCGCGTGACGTACCGCTGGGCCGCGGCCCTCTTCCTCCTGGGCACGGTGCTGTACGAAGTCAACAGCTTCACCCCGGCGTCGGAGAGCGTGTTTGCCGTCGGTATTCTCCAGGCGCTCATCGCCGTCGGCCTCGGCGGTACGGGACTGGCGGTGCTGGCGATGTCGGATGCGGACTGGGCGAGGGTTCGCGGGGCTACCGAGACAGAAGAAGGTCTTGTCGTCGCGCGACCTCGGGTGCAGTAGGCACCGATAGGGAAAGGAGTTGGAGATGACGAACACGCTCGAATTAAGCAACTCTCGGCGGACGGGGATGGACATCATTCGCCTGGGAGGGATAGCGGCCGTGGTGGCCGGTGCGGCCTGGGCGGTTTCGGGGGTCGTCCACTTCACTCTTGTGTACCCGCAAGCGGGCACCGGACCTACTGGTTCGGTCTCCGATTATCTCATCGAAGGCGCCCACGCCGTAGCCGAGGCGGGCATGTTGGGGGCGCTGCTGGGGCTCCGCGCCCGGCAGGTGTCGGCGTACGGATGGTTGGGGGCGGCCGGCTTCGCGCTGGCCTTTCTCGGGACGGCGCTCTTGTCTGCGATCACCGTGACCGCGATCATCTCGGGGGACGCGCTCGGCGAGGCCGTCCTCGGCTCGATCTTTATCTCGGGGGTATTGGGCTGGTTCGTGGGATTTCCGCTGCTGGGTATAGCCACCCTGCGGGCGCGGGTGCTGCCGCGCCCTTGCGGCGTGCTGCTCCTCGCGTACTTCCCGCTCTTCGTGTTCCTGCTCGGCTTCTACGGATGGGGAGGCATCGCGCTCGGGCTTCTCTGGCTGGCGCTCGGCTACGCGCTCCTGGCGCAAAAGGGCACGTCTCAGCGTGACCCTGCCGCGGGCGCGGTGGAGTAGAATTGTCCTCAGGGCCCGGCTTCTGCTCGGAGTCGGGTATTTCAAAAGGAGTGCAGGAGTGAGTCCCGAGCGGGAACCGTCAGCTACACTCTCCAGGGAGTCGCCGGCTATACGGCGGCCCATTGCAACCGGGAAGAGGTCCCGGGTTGTGTGGCTCGCGTGGTCGCTGTGCGCGCTGGAACTGGGACTGCTCGGGCTCTCCGTCTTGCTCGCCTACCTTGGACGGCCCGCCCCGCTGCTGGAGGAGTCCGCACCGTGGTACGGGCAGGCCATCTTCGCCGCCGGGATCGCCGGTGCTCCCGTCTTGGGCGCGCTCATCGCCGTACGACGACCGCGGAATCCCTATGGATGGTTGTGGATCGGCTTCGGCCTGGCTCAGGCTGTCCTGGCGTTCGGGGCGAACTATGCCGAATACGCCGCTCTTACGGGGAGCCTTCCGGCTCCCGGAACGGCGGCTGCTGCGGCGAGCATGGGATGGGTGCTGTGGGTAGCTCTCATGCCGTTCCTCATGCTCCTCTTCCCGGACGGCCGGCTGCCCTCGGAGCGCTGGCGGTTTGTGGCGTGGACCGTCGTGGCGGCGGGCGCGGTGTGTCTGGCTCTCGGTCCTCTCATGCCCGGCCAGAGCGGTGTAGCGTCGATTGAGAACCCGTTCGGGCTCGGAGGGAGGGCGGGCGTGGTCGTATCCGCGCTGGTCATAGCGGGGGTGTTCGTGATCTTCGGCTGCACGATACTCTCGGCGCTCTCGCTCGTCTTCCGGTTCCGCCGGGCCGGAGGAGTGGAGCGCCAGCAGATCAAGTGGTTCGCCTACGCTGCCGTACTGTTCGGTACGAGCCTCGTCTTCAGCGGCTTCCTCGGACGAGACCTGCCCGGCGTGTGGGACGCCGTGTTCGAGGCAGTGCTCTTCTCTGGCCTCTACGTGGCCGTCGGCATAGCCATCTTCCGTTATCGTCTCTACGACATAGACGTGGTCATAAACCGCACGCTCGTCTACGCGGCCCTGACCGCTTGCGTCGTCGGAATCTACGTGCTCGTCGTCGGCTACCTGGCCACGGTGTTCAGGGTGGAGGATAACCTGCTCGTCTCCCTGGCCGCTGCGGGTCTCGTCGCGGTCCTCTTTGCGCCGCTTCGCGACCGCCTGCAGCGCGGCGTGAACCGCCTGATGTACGGCGAACGCGACGATCCCTACGCCGTCCTCTCGCGTCTGGGACGACGCCTGGAGACAACGCTCGAACCACGCGCCGTGCTGCCCGCAATAGCCGAGACGGTGGCGCACGCGCTCAAGCTCCCGCACGCGGCTATCGAGTTGAAGCTGGGCGACGGGTACGAGACTGCCGCGGAGAGCGGACGGCCCGCGGGCGAGCCGCTGCGTCTGCCGCTGGTCTACGGCAGCGAGACGGTCGGCCGGATGGTCCTGAGCCTGCGCGCGCCCGGCGAGGAGTTCTCCCCCGCAGACCGGCGGCTGCTGGAAGACCTGGCCCGTCAGGCGGGTGTGGCCGCCCACGCCGTGCGCCTCACCGCCGATTTGCAGCGTTCACGGGAGCGTCTCGTTACCGCTCGGGAGGAGGAGCGGCGGCGTTTGAGACGCGACCTGCACGACGGTCTCGGACCGGCCCTCTCCAGCGCGATGCTCAAGCTCGGCGCCGCTCGGCGCCTTCTACCCTCCGGCTCTCCGGCCGACGGCCTGATCGTCGAGGTGCGGGAAGACATGCGCGCGACCGTCACCGACGTGCGCGGGCTGGTCTACGACCTGCGCCCGCCGGCCCTGGATCAGCTCGGCCTCGTGTTGGCGATCCAGGACTACGCGGAGCAGTGCGTGTTGGACGATGAAGCCGGAATGCATGTTACGGTCACTGCGCCCGAGCAGTTGCCGCCGTTGTCCGCGGCCGTGGAGGTCGCCGCCTACCACATCGCGCGGGAAGCCATCACGAACGCGACGCGCCACGCCCGGGCGCGCTCCTGTAGCGTCCGCCTCGCGCCCGAAGACGCCGCCGGGCGCCTGGATCTCATCCTGGAGGTCTCCGACGACGGTGTGGGGCTGCCCGCCGAGCGTCCCGCGGGCGTCGGCCTCCATTCGATGCGCGAGCGGGCGGAGGAGCTCGGCGGGAAGTTCTCCGTGGGGCCCTCGTCCGATGGTGGAACTCGCGTGTCCGCCCGATTGCCGATTGGGGAGGAGTGAACGTGGAGCCGTTGCGAGTCCTGATAGCCGACGATCATCCCCTCTTCCGTAGCGGGATGCGCGCGCTGCTCGACGCGGTGCCGAATATCGTGGTGGTCGGGGAGGCGACGAGCGGGGAGGAGGCCGTGGAGTTGGCGGCGCGGTTGCAGCCTGACGTGGTTGTGATGGATCTGCAGATGCCGGGTGTCTCCGGCGTCGAGGCCACGCGCCGCATCCTCGAGGCCGGCCCGAGCGTGGGTATTCTGATGGTGACCATGTTCGAGGACGACTACTCGGTTTTCGCCGCCATGCGCGCCGGGGCGAAGGGGTACGTGCTCAAGGACACCGCGGAGGAGGACATGCTGCACGCCATCCGGGCGGTGGGCAGGGGAGAGGCGATCTTCAGTCCCGCCGTCGCCCGGCGCGTCAGGGACTTCTTCAAGGGCGTCCGTTCGGGGGCGGACGCCCAGGCCGTGCCAGCACGAGCGTTCCCCGAGCTGACCGCGCGGGAGCGCGAGGTTCTCGATCTCATCGCCCAGGGCTTGAGCAACCCCGAGATAGCAACCCGTCTCTACCTCAGTCCCAAGACGGTGCGCAACCACGTCTCGAACATCTTCGCCAAGTTGCAGGTCGCCGACCGCGCGCGGGCCATCGTCCGCGCGCGAGAGGCCGGACTGGGCTAACGTCAGGCATCCGAGACACTTATAATGCTCCCCGTGTCCGTTTTGGGAGAGGGGTTGGACTTTATGCTCGTGGATTCGCATACGCACCTGCTGCGGCTGAAGGTGGAGCCGGAGGTCGCCGTGAGGGAGGCGGCCGAGGCGGGGGTCGTGGCGGTGGTGAATATCGGGACGACTATCGAGGATTCGCACCGGGGGGCGGAGCTCGCGGCGGTCCTGCCGAACGTCTACTCCTCGGCGGGGATACACCCGCACGAGGCGGGTACGCACACGGCCGCGGACCTGGAGGCTCTGGCGGAGCTTGCGGAGTCGCCGGGGATCGTGGCCCTCGGCGAGGTCGGGCTGGACTATTACCGCTCAGAAGCGTCGGGAGAGGTGCAGCGGGCGCTGTTCGAGGATGCCATATCGCTCGCCAATGACACGCGGCTGCCCCTGATCATTCACTCCCGCCAGGCTTTCGCTGATACTATGGCCTCCCTGGGCAATGCTCGTGTCCCCGTGGTCCTTCACTGCTTCGAGGGCGGCGAGCGCGAGGTGCGGGAGGTCCGGGAGCGCGGCTACTACGTGGGGCTCGCGGGCAACGTTACCTACAAGAACACCGAGACGGCGAAGGTGCTGCGCCTGATGGATGAGAGCCGCCTGCTGGTCGAGACCGACGCGCCCTACCTGAGTCCTGAACCCTTGCGCGGCAAACCCAACGCCCCGAAGAACGTCGTCCACACGGCCCGCTTCGTCGCCGAACGTCTTGGTATGGAGGATGAGGAGCTGGCGCTTCTCACCGCCCGCAACGCCCGCAACCTCTTCGGGCTGCCGCTGGAGCTCTGAGACGCGCTCCGTGGAGTCTTTCCCGAAGAAGCGTCTCGGCCAGCACTTCCTGAAAGACCCGAACACCGCCCGTATCGTGGTCGAGGGCGTCACGGACGAAGACGTGATACTCGAAGTCGGGCCGGGGCGCGGTTTCTTGACGACATTTCTCGCCGAGCGGGCGCGGCTCGTGCATGCGGTGGAGTTGGACGCGGATGTCCTCGCTGCTCTGCGCCGCAGCGTCTCCGGTTACGAGAACGTCGAGATCCACACGGGCGACGCCCTGCGCTTCGACTACGCGAGCCTGGACCCCGCGCCGAATAAACTCGTGGCGAACCTGCCGTACAATATCGCGTCGCCGCTGGTGCTCGGTCTTTTGGAGGAGGCGCATAGCCTGAGAACTCTGCGTTTTATGGTGCAGTTGGAGGTGGCGCGCCGGATGGCGGCCGTTCGCGGCAGCAAGGACTACGCGGCCTACGCCGTCCTTGTGAGGTTGCTCGCGGACGTGCGAGTGGTTCACAAGGTCTCGCTGCAGGTCTTCGACCCGCCGCCGCGAGTACACTCCGCTGTCGTGCAGATGGAACGGCGGGCGTCGGATCTGAAGCCCGGCGAGTACGCGGGCGTGAAGAGGCTCGTCCTCGCGGCGTTTCGGAGCCGGCGCAAGCGCCTGGTCAACAACCTGCCGGAGTCGGCGCGGGGAGGAGCGCCGCGGGTGTTGGGGACTCTGGGATACGGGCCGGACGCCAGGGCGGAAGAGGTCTCGCCCAAAGATTTCGTTGCTCTGTACCGGGAGTTGTCGTGGGCGATCTGAGCCGCGGCATCCACCTGCGAGCGTTCGCCAAGGTCAATTACACCCTCGAAGTGCGGGGGATACGCCGGGACGGATACCATGAGATCTCGACAGTCATGCAGAGCGTCTCGCTGGCAGACGAGATCGAGCTGACCCGTGCGGAAAGCGGCTTTGACCTCCGTGTCGAGCCGGAGGACGTGGAGGTCGGTCCGCCGGAGAGAAACACGGTATACGGGGCGTGGAGACTGCTGCGCGAGCGGACCGGGCGGGATCTCCCGGCGAAGATACGGCTGTTCAAGAAGGTTCCGCACGGCGCGGGCCTAGGCGGGGGTTCCGCCGATGCCGCCGCCGCCCTGACCGGGCTGAACTCACTCTTCGACCTGGGACTCCGGGATGAGGAACTTCGGGAGATCGGGGGCCAGGTTGGGGCGGATGTACCGTTCTGTATCGCTGGCGGTACATCCCTCGGCGAGGGGATAGGAGAGGTGCTGACCCCCCTACCGCCGCCGCCGCCGCACCACCTGGTTATTGCGAAGCCGGCCGCGAGCGCGGATACGGGAGAGGTCTACCATGCCCACGACGCACTCCCGTTCGTGGACTCGAACCTCGCCGTTCCCATGACGACGGCCCTGCGTTCGGGGGACTTGCGGGCATTCGCCGGAGCCGTCGGAAACGACCTCGCGCCGGTTACCAAGGAGCTTGCGCCGGAGGTAGAGCGTCTCGAACGGGATCTACTCCGGCTGGGCGCTCTCGGAGCGGCGATGACCGGTAGCGGGACCGCCGTCTACGGCATCTTCGCCGCGGAGGAGGACGCCCGGAAGGCGGCCGGCCGGATCGAGGCTCCATTTGTCGGGGTGTTCGCGCCGGTCACGCGCGCCGTAGAGATCCTCTAAGCGGGCAAATTCGAGAGGTATCGATGCGTTTCTCAACCGAGGGCGGCCATCAGGTTGAGAAGTGGTAGGGAGACGGCGGGCTCACGCCTTGCTTCTCGGCGCGACCAGGAACACGGGGAACTGAGACGCTACCCGCTCGAACTCGGCCAGCGGCGCGTCCTTGGGAACCGGCAGGTGCGCCCTGGCGTTCGGCGCCCGCTTTAGGTAGGCCTTCAGCACTGGCGCGCGGCGGTCTACCGCAACCTCTTCCAGGCGCACCTCCTCGCGACGACCGTGGCGTATGGCGACTTCGCCGCCCAGCGCCCTCACGTTCCGCACCCAGTTCGCCCTCTCCCCGAGCATGGATACGAGGTAGCGCTCGCCCCCTACGACGATCATGACGAGCGGCAGAGCGATGGTCCGACCAGAGCACCGGCCCCGCACCTCGAGGGTGACCAGGTAGTTCGGCGCAACCCCAAACGCGTAGAGCGCGGCCGTGCACCGGTCGAGGACGCGAGACAATCGGTTTGGGCGCCCGTCACGATAGAACCACCTCTTCAGGCTCATAACTGTCCTCCTTCTCTCCACACGACGGACGAAGACACTAATGCGGG